>JBOGYU010000297.1:0-6035 GCA_050696935.1 Solirubrobacteraceae bacterium
GTGCTCGGCGCGCGCCAGCGCGACGACGCGGTTGGCGGTCGTCACGCCCACGCCGCGGCGCGGGGACTGTATGGCGCGTCGGAACGCCTGCGCGTCGGCGGGGTTGGCGAGCAGCGCCAGGTAGGCCAGGGCGTCGCGGACCTCGGAGCGCTCGTACAGCCCCAGGCTGCCGAGCACGCGGTGTGGGATTCCGGCCTGCGCGAGCGCGGCTTGCACCGGCTGGCTGGCGTAGCCGGCCCGGGCGAGCACGAGCACCTCGGTCGGCAGCACGCCTGCGGCGAGGCGGTCGGCGATCTGGCCGGCGACCCACTGCGCTTCGTGGCGGTCAGAGCCGAACGCGAGCACCTGCGCGCGTCCGCCGGGTCCGCGCATGGCGATCAGGGCCTTGGCCGTCCGCTGCTCGTTATGGGCGACGCAGGCGACGGCGGCGTCGAGGATTTCCGCCCGGCAGCGGAAATTGCGGCCGAGCACGATCTGCGCGTGGCCGGGGAACCGTTCGCCGAAGGCCAGCACGTTGCGCGGTGCGGCGCCCCTCCAGCTGTAGATGAGCTGGTCGTCGTCGGCGACGCACGTGACGTTGCCGCCCGCGCCCGCGAGCAGGGCGACAAGGACGCCCTGGGCTTCGTTCGTGTCCTGGAACTCGTCGACCAGCAGCCACCTCCAGCGCTGGCGGTAGAACGCCAGCCGGTGGGGGTGCTCGGCCAGCAGCCGGACCGCGTAGACGAGCAGGTCGTCGAAGTCCCAGGCGTTGGAGCGCCGCAGTTCGACGTCGGTCTCTCGCCACACCGCGGCGATGAGTCGGGCGGCGGGGTGGCGTGCCGTGTGCTCGTAGCTGTCCGGCGACAGCAGCCGGTTCTTGGCCAGCGAGATCTCCTCGAGCACCTCGGCACTGGCGGGCTGTCCGCAGTCGGCCAGCGCCAGTTGGATTCGCCCGCGTTGGGCGTCGGAGAGCAGCCACTCGATGACCTTCCGCACGTCGGCCTGGTCGTAGACCGTGTAGGCGTCGGTGCGCCCGAACACCGTGGCGTGCTCTCTGAGCAGTCGGGCGCAAACCGAGTGGAAGGTGGCGGCGGTGACGCCGCGGGCTCGGTGTTCACCGAGCAGGTCCGCCAGCCGCAGCCTGAGCTCGCCGGCGGCGCGGACGCTGAAGGTGACCGCGAGGATCTCCCATGGTTCCGCGAGCCCGGTGGCGAGCAGCCGGGCGACGCGGTGGGTCAGCGTCTTGGTCTTGCCGGCGCCGGGGCCGGCCACCACCAGCAGCGGCCCGAGCCCGTGGCTGACCGCCTGCGTCTGTTCGGGGGTCAGGCCCTCAAGGAGCACGTCGGGCGCGCCGGGCGGCCCGGCGCGCAGCGGGTGAGCACCCGCAAGGGGGTGCGTCATGCATCACCTCCTGGTGACGATGGGTGGATGGGGTGATCGGGCGCGGCCGCGGCGCTCGCCCGAGCGACTAGGCGGCGGCGGCCGTCGTGTCCTCGCTGCCGTCCTCGCCTTGCGTGCCGACGGCGGCGCCGGCGGTGGTGGGCACGGCGGCGAGGATGAGCCGTGCGATCACGAGCACGGGGCCGGCGGTCAGCGCGCCCGCCGCGAGACTCGTGGCGGCCGCGCGAGGGGTCGCCGGGTCAGGCGGGGGCGAGGTTGATGGTGCGGCGTCCGCCGGCGATCGGCTGCGTCCAGCTGTGCTGGGCGTCGAGCGCGAGCGCGGGGCAGCCGAGCAGCAGCGCTACGAGCGATCGTGCCTGCTCGGCGGGCTGGGGCGGGCTGGTGTACTGGCAGCCGCCGTGGCCGGCCAGGTCGCTGTTCACCTGGTCGCGGACGTGCACCACCACCAGCCCGTCGGACCACGCGTTCGGAGGCGCCGACTTGGCTCGTTCTCGTTGCGCCGTGGTCACGAGGCCACCGCCTTCGAGCACGCCGCACGCACCAGCCGGGCGGAGCCCGTGTGCGCGAGATCGGGCATCAGTCGACGCCTTCTCGTGTCGCAGCCTGATCCCCGGGTCGATTGACTCGCATGGCCCAGTCGCGAGCGACCAGCGATAGGTCGAGCAGGGTGGCCCGCAGCCCCTCCCGGTCGTTGCCGTGGTGCGCCGCGCAGATCGAGTCGAGAAGCCGTTCGAGGTCGTCGACCGCGCCCGTGCCGGGCACGAGCGTCAGATCACGCTCGCGCAGCTGATTGCCGCTCGACCGCAGGTGGTCGCGAAAGCCGGCGGCGGCCAGCGCGGCGTTCCAGGAGCCGAAGTACTTGCGGACCGTCTGCTCCGACGGCCAGTCGCCGGCGTCGTACTCCGCGATTCGCCGCAGATGCGCGACGGCCTTGACCGCCAGCCTGCGGGCGTGGGTGCGCAGCAGCGCGGGGTTCCAGTCGGCCTGCCGGGGCGGCTCGCCGTCGTGCGCGTCCGCCCACCGCAGGATCGCCGCGATGATCTCGTCGTGCGTGTATCGGTCTCGACGCGTCTTGTGCTGGCGGTCGTTCGCGCTGAGCGCGCGCACGTCGACATCGCGCGCGGCCGGAGCCGCGTATGCGATCTCGAGCGGATCCTCGGGATCGGGCGCGACCGCCTGGTAGAGGTATCCGCGCGGCGTGAGCTGGCGGACCGCAAGGCCTCTGGCGACGAGGCGCTGGGCGCTGGCGTAGACGTTGTCGCGCGTGGCCCACGGGCAGTCGTCCATCAGCCGCTCGACCAGCTCGGTGACGGTGCGCCCGTGTGGCGCGGTCATCAGGCGGGCGAGGACGACGTTGTCCTTCCGCGCGGCACTGATCGCGCGCCACGGACGCGGCCGGCGCGGCTCGGGCTCGGGCTCGGGCATGAGGCTCATGCTGCACCCCGCCTACTGTGTCCTGGCTTCGTCGTGGCCGGAGTCCCCGAGCCCTTCAGCACACTGCGATAGGTCGCCGCGGGCGCGTCCGGCATCTGCACAGCATCGGTCGTCACCGAGACCTCCTTCGTCGTTGTGGCTCGTGCGGAGCTGATCGCCGGCTCCATCAGTCGCCGTCCAGCTGGTCGGCGAGCCACTGGCGCTGGCGGGCGGTCAGGGCGCCGAGCGGGGCGGCGAGGTTGACGTGGCCGTAGCACAGCGCGCGGGCGTTGAGCGCGCGCAGCCGGGTGCGGCCGAGGCCCGGGGTCCACAGCAGCACTTCCCAAGTCAGGTAGCGCTCGAGGTCGGCGGGCGGGTCGAGGATCAGTGGCGTGACGGTTAGCTCGTGGGCGCGCAGGCGGCGCTTGAGCTCGGCGACGCGCATGCGGCGCGTGTTGGCCGCCCCCAGCGCCCGGACGGGCTGGGCGGCGACCGTCGACATGGTCGTCATGGGTTGGGCTCCTTGCTCGCCGGCGGGCCGGCGGATGAGGTGGTCAATTCAGTTCACCGATGCTGTCGGCGACGTAGGCGCGGGCGCGCTTGAACGCTTCGCCGCGCAGCTCGCGGCCGTAGGGGCCGCCGATGAGCACGGAGGCGAGGTCGTAGATTGCGCCGCGTGCTCCGCAGCGGTCGGAGTGGCAGCACCATCCCTGGCTTGCGTCGATGCCGACCGAGCAGGAGGGGTGGCGGTCCTCGTGCCATGGGGCGGGGCAGGACACCAGCCCGCCGCGGGGCACATCGATGCCGGCGAGTGTCTCGAAGTACTCCGGCGGGCTGATGCGCTTGTAGGGGTCGTCGTGCTCGATCGCTCGCCGGGCTCGCGTTGGCGCTGCCGGCGGCATGGGGTCGGGCAGGTCGCCGACGAGGTCCGCGAGCGGGTACCCGGGCAGCCGGAAGTCGGCCTCGACGATCCGCGCGTACTGGCCGGTCTTGTAGTTGACCGTCCCTGCCAACCGCATCACCCTGGCGCGCTCCTTGCATCTCACGTCGGCGACGTTCGGTTTGCCATCGTCTCCGACGCCGAGCCGGTGAATGATGCGCAGGTTCGCCCGCTCGATCGGCTCGACGACCTCGCCGGTGCCGCCGTCGATCCGTGTCGCCTCGAGCGATGCGGCGAGCTTCCAGTAGGCGTGGGCGCCGCCGGACCCACCCGACTCGATGAGCAGGTGGCACGGGCGTTCGGCCAAGAACGCCCATAACGCGGGAAGCTGGCCCGGCTCGTCGACATCGACCCACAGGAACCGCGAGGCGGCGACCGCGTCCTTGTTGCCGCGCCGCCGCACCCGCGGGGTGACGCCCACGAACGCCTCCTCGCGCACCTGGTCGTCGAACCGCCTCTCGGCGTAATCGCCGGCGACGATCCGTTCGGCGTGCTCGAGCAGCGCGCAAAGCCAACCCGGGCTGCCGCTGGCGCCGCCGGTCAGGTAGTGCTCGGGGCGTCGACGCCGGTCGATGTCGACCTTGCCGCCGGGCGGCCGCACGCCTGGCGTGAGCTCGACGAGCTCCGCCGTGTCGGCGTGGATCATGCCGAGCTGCAGCGCTCGGTGGCGTTCGGGCGGCAGCGTCCCGGTAAACGTGCGGCCGTCGGCGAGGCGCACCCGGCAGCGCAGGCCGCCCTTCGGGACGGGCGGCCCGGCGCCCGCGGCCGGGGCGGCGGTGTCGGTGGTGGGCATCGCGTCTCCCTGTGGTTGGTCAGGTACGGGATCGCGCGGCTGAGGCCTCGCTCCGCTCGGGCGGCGAAGCGGCGCCGATCGCCGTGCCACGCGGGGCGTGCTGCTGCTGCGCGTAGTCACGCGCGAGCGCTTCGGCGGCGGGGCGGCCCTCGTCGAACCCCGTGAGGGTCTCCACGAGCGTGGTGTGCGTGAGGGTCGTGTCGAGGACTTCCCAGGCCCCGTGCGCGGTGCGACGCACGTGCACCTCGTGGGTGGCGCCGCCAGCGTCGCAGTAGCGCGCGACGGGTGTGGATGTGTCGGGCATGATGTGGCTCCATGGCAGGGTTGCCGGGCGGGTCCCTTCGCCGCCGACGCGCTGGGGCATCGGCGGCCGGGCACGGCGGGTAGCCGCTCGCTTGGGTACAGGGCCTAGAGCAGGTCGACAGCGGGGACGTAGATGCCGGCCAGCGGTCGGCCGACTTCGTCGGTGTCCAGGAGGGCGGTCGGCTCGCTGCCGCCGGTGAACAGCGGCGCGAACACGTCGCGGTCGCGGGCGGCGTCCTGCTGCGCACGCTCGGCGGGCTCGAGGCTGGCGGTGATGGGGTTTTGCATGGTGGTGCTCCAGTGCTCGTGGTGGATGGGTGCCGTCGGCTCAGGGGCGCCGGGCGGCGGGGTTGGGGAACACGCAGTACGGCGACGACGCGCCGCCGACGGTGGCCACGACGGCGCGCCGCGCGGCGCTCGGCGTAAGCGGCTGATCGCCGGGCGGGCGGTCGACCGGTGGGCGGCTGGCGGCGACGCGGGGTATCGCCGTGGGCGCGGCGGGTGGCTCGGCGCTGCCGTCGGCCCAGCCGTGCCGCACCCACGCGGCCGCCCGGTCCGGGATCTCGTCGGCGTCGACGGGGCCGAGCAGGGCGATCACCTCGCCGCCGGGGTCGCCGGGGCAGGCGCCGCACCGCAGCAGCAGTCCTTCCCCGGCGGGGTCGTGGTAGGTGGCCAGCGAGTGCCACTGGCCCTTGCGTAGGTAGGCGCACAGCATCGAGACAGAACCTCCGGGTCGATCCATTGGTGGTCAGCCGGCGTCGCGGATGTGCTGTAGACGGGCGAGGCCGCCGTCGCGGTGCAGCTCCGCGGTGATCGCGTCGTGGCGGGTGCGCAGCGGCGGCTGATAGGCCGGCTGCGCATCGATCCACTGGCGCGCCATCCGCCGCCAAGCCGCCCGTGCTGGCAGCACGGGGGCGTGGTTCGCGGCGACCTGGCAGAACACGACGAGTCGCCGACCGTGCCGGCCCGGCCGGTAGGCGATCAGATCCAGCGCGCCGTCGGCGGTCGGGTAGGCGGCGTCCACGACGCGCAGGCCGTCACGTTCGAGCGCGGCGGCGGCGTGCGCGATCGCGCGGAGCCGGCCCACTTGCACGGAGTCGGGGTTGGGCATGCGGGTCTCCTTGTCGTCTGGCCCCCGTGGGGCGCGGTTGGTGGGGCGCCGCGGGGGCACCCGCGCCTTGCGCCAGCGGCCCGGCGGCCCGGCGG
>JBOGYU010000298.1:0-6031 GCA_050696935.1 Solirubrobacteraceae bacterium
GCGCCGCCCAGCGCGGCGAGCACCGCGACGACCGCGAGCACGCGGCCGGGGCGGCGGGCCGCCACCCGGACGATCCGCTCGAACCCCGACATCGCCGCTACCGGTCGGCCTTCACGTGCGGGTACTGCGTGACGTCGCCGTCGTGGTCGTAGCGGCCCTGCGGCCGGCACGGCGGCGCCGGGACCGCACCGCCCGGCGCGTTGGCGAACGCGAACTGGTTGATCCGCTGGAGCAGCTCGTTCGGCACGAGCGCGAGCGCCTCCTCCGGCGTGGGCACGACCGGCAGGTCCGGCAGCGGCACGTCGGGGACCGGCACCGGGGCCGGGTCAGCCGGCGGGGTGTTCCCGATGCCGGGCACGGCGCGGTTGCAGTGGCGCTCCTCGAACACCGGCAGCCCGCGGCCGAGCTGGTCGAAGTTGCCCGGCTTCTGGTACGGGTTGGGCCGGTTCGTGCCGATCCGCCGCGGATACGCCGCGAGGTTCTCCGGGTTGAGCGGGTTCGTCGTGCGCAGGTAGTGCACGCCATCGGCCGTCTTCGCCTGGGTGGCGGCAGCCGTGTTGGCGAAGAACGTCGTCAGCTCGCGCCGGTAGAGCCCGATGAAGTCCAGGATCGGCGTGAGCTGGCGCATCGCGGGGTCGAGCTGGGCGATCAGCGGCCGCACGTCCTCCAGCACCCGCTCGGCCGCCGGGAGTCCCCGCTCGGAGGCGTCGATCAGCGGCCCGAGCTCGCGGAACAGCGCCTCCAGGTCCGGCGCCAGCGCGCCCAGGTCCCGGAGCGTGGGGCTCAGCTCGCGCGCGGCCGGGCGCAGCTGCGTCACCAGCGGATCGGTGTCCTGCGAGAACTCGGCGAGCCGGTCGAGCGTGAGCTGGGACTCGCGCTCGAAGGTCGGCAGCGCGACGAACGCCTCCTGCAGCTCGGTGTCGCGCGCGGCGGTGGTCTCGAACACCCGGTTCGAGTTCTCGATCAGCGAGCGCAGCTGGTCGCCCCGCTCGGTCAGCGCCTCGAACACCACGCCGGTGTTGGAGACGAGCCCGCGCACCGCCCCGTCCTGGCGGTTGAGGATGTCCACCAGCTCGGCGGCGTCCTCCGCGAACGGCGCCAGGTTGCCGAGCGCGTCGTTCACGTCCCGCCCGTAGCCGCCGATGCCGCGCGCCTGCTCCTGCATCCAGGTCTGGAACGCCTCCCGCGTGTCCTGGTCGAACGTGCGGTAGATCTCGTCGAGCTGCACGGTCGGCGCCACCTGCGCGTCCGCCAGCGCGCCGCCCTCCAGCACCGTCCGCGCGCGAGGGCTCCCCGGCGTGAGCTCCACATACGTCTCCCCGAGCAGCGTCTTCTGGCGCAGGATCGCCCGCGCGTCGCTCGGGATCGGCGCGTACTCGGACTCCAGCTCGATCACGACCTTCGAGCGCCCCGTCCGCTTGTCGGGCTGGATGTCCTTGACCTTGCCTACCGGCACGCCGGAGATGCGCACGTCGGCCTCCTTGGCGAGCTGCGTCCCCTCGGCGAAGGAGGTGGAGAAGCGGTAGCCCTGCGGGTTGAGCGGGATCGGGCCGCCGAAGGCCAGCCACAGGAACAGCAGCAGGCCGAAGCAGGACAGCGCGAACACCACCATCGCGGCGATCCGAGGCAGGGTCGGGGCGGCCTTGTTCATCCGTCGAGCTCCGGGTCCTGGCTGGACTGCGGGCAGACCTCGTCGGCGGTCGGCCCGTTGAGCAGGTCGACGAGCGTGCCGAGCGCCGGGTTGGACTCCCCGACCACCTCGAGCAGGCCGGCGGTCTGGCAGCCGAACACGACGAGCCCGTGCCGGATCGGGCCGTGCGCGTCCTGGGTCGCGAACACGGTGGCGCCGGCGTGGTTGGCCCACGAGAGCCAGAACAGGTAGCCCTCGGAACTGCGGCCGGGCGGGTTGTAGGCGAGCGTGTTCAGCAGCGCGTTGACCACGCGGAACGAGCGCGTGAGGTCGGGCGTGGCCGCCGCCAGGTCGCGTAGCGCCGGCCGCAGCTGCTCGACCGTCGGCAGCGCGGCGCGCGCGAACGGCCGCAGCTCGTCGCGGATGATCGGCGTGGTCGTGCGCAGGAACGGGCGCGTCTGCCGCAGCGCCGGCCCGAGCGCCCGCGCCGCCGGCCGCAGGTCTCCGAGCGTCGGCCCCAGCTCCTGCGCGAGCCGGTCGGCCTTCGCGAGCGCCTCCTGCGTCGCGGTCAGCGTCGACGGCAGCTCCCGCAGCGACTCGCGGATGTTCGCGTCCTGCTCGGCGAGCGCGGCGAACACCGCGTTGGAGCTCTCCACGAACCCGGCCAGCTGCGTGTCACGCGACCCCAGCTCCTCCATCAGCAGCGAGAAGTTGTGGATCACGCGCTTGATGTTCTGGCGGCGCTCGGCCAGCTGCTCGTTGACATCGCGCGCGTAGCGGGCGGTCGGCTCGATTCGCCGGATCGTCCTGGCCAGCGCGCGCCCGTTGCCCTTCAGCGCCCGGCCGCCGTCGCCCAGCAGGATCTTGAGGTAGTCGCGCGTGTCGGCGTCCAGCGAGGCGAGGATCTCGTCGAGGTTGACGTCCGGCAGCGTCTGGGAGATCGGGATCCGCTCCCCCTCGCGCAGCGGGCCGGCCTCGCGCGTGCCGGGTGTGAGCTCGGCCACCATGTCCTTGAGGCCCGTCTTCGGCCGCAGCAGCACGGTCGCGTCGCGGTACACGCGCGCGTACTCGGGCCGGATCTTCATGGCCACGATCGCCTTGCCGTCGTCCAGCTCCACGCCGGCGATCTCCCCGACCTCCACGCCGGCGATGTTCACCGTCTGGCCCTGGCCGGGTGTGACGGCCTGCGCAGTGGAGAGCTCGGCCTCGATCTCGAAGTAGTCGGTCCCCAGCGGCGGCGGCAGCGAGAGCCGCTGGTTGCCCAGGATGACCACGGCCACCACGAGCGCGACGACGAGCAGGAAGACGAGCGCCACGAAGTCGCGCAGGTGCTTGCGGATCGCGGTCCTCACCTGCGCACCCCCGACTTCGAGCCGAACGGGCGCAGCCTCTCGCGCAGCTCCGGCAGCCGGCGGCGGGCGGCCCGCGCGGCCTCGCCGGTGGGCGCCGACTTCGCCGCCGCCGGGCCGTTGAGGTCGGGCAGCGTCTGCTCGTGGCAGGGCTCCTCGGGCCGGTAGGGCGGGCGCCGGCCGGGATAGAACGGCCGGTTGCCCAGCGGCACGCCGACCAGGTTGCCGAACTGGCCGGTCGGGTTCGAGGACGACGGGCCGAGCGACACGCCCTGCGAGCCGCCGCCGGGCTGGAAGCGCACGTACATGCCGTTGCCGTCGAAGTTCTGGCCCTCGCCGGAGAGGCCGACCAGCGTGTAGAAGAACTCCTTGTAGTTCTCCACGCCGGTGGTGAACTCGTCCTCGATCACCACGTCGCCGGTGGGCAGGATCACGTCCCGCGCGCACATGGAGGCCAGGCGGGTCTCGGGCAGCAGCTCGATCGCGCGGTCGGTGAGGCGCGCGAGGTCGCGCGTGGCGGGGGACAGCTCGCGTGCCAGCCCGCCCAGCTCGTCGTCGCCCATCAGCGGGCGCGCCTGGTCGATCCATGGGAACGCCGCGTCGATCGTCGCCGGCGTCTCCCGCACGCCCGGCAGGATCTCGCGCGCGAACGCGCGCGTGGGCGGGAACGCCTCGTTCAGGGAGGCGAGCGCGGCGTTGGCGCTCTCCAGCGTCGGCGCCAGCTCGCGGATCGACGTCCGCAGGTTGCCGGACTCCGACGCGAACGCCGCCATCGTCACGTTGAGGTTCGTGATCAGGTCCTGGAGCGCGTTCTCGTTGCGGATCAGCGCGCCGGTCGTGCGCCCGGTGCCGTCGATCAGCCGCGCCAGATCGCGCGCGGGCTCGGTGCCCAGGAACGCCTCGAACACCTGCGCGGTAGAGCGCTCGGCCTCCGGGATGTCGTCGTAGGCGTCGTTGAACGACTGCGCCGCCGTCTCGCCGCGGGCCGACCGGTCGGCGTCCGCGTCCTCGGCCTCCGTCGGCTCGGAGGTGAGCGCTACCGCCAGGCCGTCGAGCAGGTCGCGCAGGTCCTGCCGCGAGTCGGTCTGGAGCGCGGTCAGCACCTCGTCGAGCTGCACCGGCGTGGCGGTCTGGGTGACCGCGATCGTGTCGCCGTCGTCGAGCTCGCCGGCCTCCGGCGAGCCGGGCTGCAGATCGACGAAGAAGTTGCCCTCCAGGAAGATGCGCGGCCGGATCTTCGCCGTGGCGTCGGCGTGCAGCGGCAGCCCCTGGTCCTCGATCTGCAGCACCACCACCGCGCCCTCGCCGTTCTCGTGCGGCTCGACCGACTTCACCTTGCCGACCTCGACGCCCGCGATCCGCACCGGCGAGGCCGGCCGGATCGAGTTGGCCGACTGGAAGACCGCGTTGACCTCGAACGGGCGGGTAAACGGGATGTCCTTCGTGAAGCCCAGGAACACGAGCACGGCGATCACCGCGACGGCGATCAGGCCGATGACGGCGGGGCTGCGCGGCGTGCGGCGCCTCACGGGTTGCCCTCCGTCCGGAACTGCTGGCTGCCGGGCACGTTGCTCGTGATCGTGCGCCCGCGCAGGTAGGGCTCGTTCCCGGCCTCGCACTCGCGCGGCTGGCCGGGCGCGCCGGTGTTCGGGTACGGGTTGATGTGGACGTGGTTGTCCACGCTCGGCCCGTTCGCCGGCGCCGAGGACGGCCCGCCCTCGTTGTCGGGCCCCTGCGGCGTGGCGATGATGATGAACCGCTGCCAGGTGCCGTTGCGGTCGCCCTCGCTGAGCAGCGAGGAGACGTTGCGGAACCACAGCGTCACGTAGTTGCACACCGTCTGGGTCGGCGCCAGGTACTCGAGCGTGGGGTAGAGCGACTGCACCGCGCGCGTGGTGGCCTGGATCCCGCGCGGCACCATCGGGTCGTTGGCGAGCTCCTGGAGCGCCTCCAGGAGCGACGCGAGGCGGCGGTTGAAGGGCGGCGTGCGCCGGAGCGTGCGCGTGCCGACCTCCAGCGCGTCGGCGAGCGTGGGAGCCGACGCGCGGAGCGCCCGCACGCCCGGCCGCAGCTCGCGGAACAGCCCCTCGGTGTTGCGCAGGAACGGCCGCTGGATCGGGAACGAGCGGATCGCGCTGTCGAGCGCCGGGCGCCCGCCGCTGATCGAGTCCTGGATGTACGGCCGGGCGACCTCGCGCAGGGCGGCGAACGTGGTGTCGAGGTTCACGAACAGCTCGGCCTGCGTCTCGGCGGCGGGCGCGACGATCCGGGCGGCGTCGCCGAGCTCCCGGACGAGGCGGCGCAGGTTCGTCTCCGGCGCCGCCAGGTTCTGGGCGACCGGGATCACGTCGCGCAGCAGCGGCCGGAAGGCGCCGATCGCCGTGTTGATCGCCTTGCCGCGGCCGGCGAAGGCGTCGCCGAACCCGGTCGTGTTGGTGGCGGCCGCCGCGCGCGTGTCGTCGTCGAGCATGCCGAGGACCTCGTCGAACTCCACCGGCTCCGGCGTGGCCGCGCTCGGCGGGATGGTGGCGCCGTCCTCGAAGCCCTCGCCGTCCGTCCCGCGGGTGATCTCCACGTACTTGAGCCCCAGGGCCGAGCGCGGGCGGACGATCAGCGTCGAGTCGCGCGGGAGCGGCGACACGTCGCGCTCGAGCGTGAGGTTCAGCACCGCGATGCTGGAGCCGTCGTCGCGCCGCTCGGCCTCGATCGCGTCGACGAAGCCGACGCGCGAGCCGCCGATCCGCACGTCGTTGCCGACCACCAGGTTGGCCGCGCTCGGCAGCTCCGCACGGAGCTGGTAGGTGGGCACGAACGGCAGGCCCTTGTTGGCGTTGTAGGCCAGGAAGACCGCGACGATCACGACGAGCGTGGTCGCAGCGCCGATCAGCACCGGGTTGCCGGCGATGCCCGCGCCGCGCCTCATCCGTCGCTCCCGAACAGGTAGTCGAGCAGCGCCTCGGTCTCCGACGGCTCGTCCGGCGCCGGTGTCGCGGTCGGCGCGGGCGTCGCCTCGGGCGGGGACGTGGGCGCGAGCTGCGGCGCGGCCTGTCGG
>JBOGYU010000299.1:0-6030 GCA_050696935.1 Solirubrobacteraceae bacterium
CGCCGCGGCGCAGCTCCCCGTGGCGGGCCTGCGCCCACCGCAGGCACATGTGCGCCCGCTCGGCCTGCACGCCCGCCACGGCGCGCGTGCCGACCACGTCGGTCGCGAGCCCGTAGAGGTCCTGCCGGCGGCGGTCGTCGATGCCGTCGTTGTAGGTCCGCAGGAAGCCGGCGATCACCGGATCGACGCACCGCGGGCGGTCGGAGAACGGCTCGCCGCCGAGCATGGAGGCCAGCTCCATGACGCATGCCCCGTGGTCGGGGTCGCGATGCTTTCCCTGCGAGAGGCGGACGGTCTGGTGGCTCGCCGCGGTCATGGCACGCTCCTTTCGCCGGTCCCTGAAGTGTCTCATGCACCGCTACCCTCTCGCGGGTGGATGAACGGGTTCTGACCGAGCGCCTGGTCTCCTATGACACGTCCACCGGGGAGGGCCTGCACGCGGCCGCCGGGTTCGTGAAGGGATGGTTGGAGGCCCGGGACATCGACGTCGAGGCGCACCGCTTCGGCGAGCTGCACGCGCTGACCGCGGAGGTCGGCGGCGGCGAGGATGCCCCCACGCTCGTCTTCCACGGCCACCTGGACGTCGTGCCCGGGCTCCCCGAGCAGTTCGTGCCCCGCACGGAGGGCGACCGGCTGTACGGCCGCGGCGCCTACGACATGAAGGGCGGGCTCGCGGCGATGATGTGCGCGGCGTACGACCTGGTCGAGCAGGACCGGGTGCGGGTGCGGCTCGTGATCGTGCCCGACGAGGAGTCCGAGGACATCGAGCGGCGCTCGAGCGACGACCTGGTGCGGCGTGGCTACGTCGGCGACTTCGCGATCACCGGCGAGCCCACGAACCTGCACATCGGCGTCCAGGCCAAGGGCGTGCTGGCGTGCCGGCTCGTGGTCCACGGCCGGGCGGCGCACGGCTCGACCCCGTGGCTCGGGGACAACGCGGTCGTGAAGGCGGTCGACGTCTTCCGGCGAATCGAGTCACTGCCGTTCTCGCTCGAGTCCTCCGAGCTGTTCGACCGCGCGTCGATCAACCTCGGCCGGATCGTCGGCGGGGACGCGCCGAACAAGGTCCCCGACCAGTGCGTCATGGACGTCGACATCCGCTATCTGCCCGAGCAGGACCCCGGTGACATCCTGGAGGCGATCCGCGCGATCCCGGACGTGGACGTCAAGCGCACCTTCGTCTTCCCGCCGGCCCACGTGTCGCGCTCGAACCCGTACGTGCGGGCCCTGTGCGAGGCCGTGGCGCCGTCCAGCTCCGGCGCCTCGGTGTCGGTCGGCCGCGACGGGGCGTCCGACGCCGTGTCGTTCCTGCGCGCCGGCATCCCGGCCGTGGAGTTCGGGCCCGCCGGCGCCGGCCATCACGGCCCGGAGGAGTGGGTCTCCATCCGGTCGCTCTCCCACTACCGCGCGCTGCTGAACGGCTTCGCGCGCTCGGTGCCCGAGCGGATCGGCGAGGTGGCGGCGCCGCTGCGCGCGCTCGAGGGCGGCGCCGCCTGATGGAGCGCCCGCCGCGGGTCGGCCTCAAGATGCTCCTGCGCGCCGGCCTCGCCGCCGTGCTGGTCGTCGCGCTCAGCGCCACCGCGCTCGCCACGACGGTGATCCGCGAGATCGAGGACACGGTCGACCGCTTCACCCGCAACGGCCGCACCCTGGCGCCGATCCCGGAGATCGACCGGGCCGAGGCGGGCGGCGCGCGCACGATCATGATCCTGGGCTCCGACAAGCGCCAGGGCGTCGACCGCGACAGCCCGCCGCGCGCGGACACGATCCTGCTCGTCCGCGCGGACCCGGACAAGGACGCGATCGGCGTGATGTCGGTCCCGCGCGACCTGTCCGTGGAGATCCCCGGCGTCGGCCAGAGCAAGATCAACTTCGCCTACGAGAAGGGGAAGGCGCGGCTGACCCTGCGGACGGTGAAGAAGCTGTTCGAGGACGCCACGGGGGAGAACTTCCCGATCAACAACGTGATGGTCGTGGACTACGGGGGCTTCCGGCGGGCGGTCGACTACATCGACGGCGTCTACGTCGACATCGACCGCGACTACTTCAACGACAACTCGTCGGGCCAGAACTACGCGACGATCGACGTCGATCCCGGCTACCAGAAGCTCAAGGGCCGCGACGCGCTGGACTACGTGCGCTACCGCCACGGCGACAACGACCTCGTGCGCGCCGCCCGCCAGCAGGACTTCCTGCGGCAGGCCAAGAACGCCGCGGGGCTGCGGACGCTGGTCTCGATCAGCCAGCGCGACCACCTCGCGCGGGTGTTCAACCGCTACTTCCAGGTCGACGACACCTTCAAGTCGACCGGCCAGGTGATCTCGATGCTCAAGCTCGCGATCTTCCTCGCCCAGGCGCAGCCGAAGGTCAACGAGGTGCGCTTCCGGGTCCGGGAGGCCGAGAACCCGCAGGTCGACTCCAACCTGTACGCGTCCAAGGGCGCGCTGCGCAAGATGCACCGCGAGTTCATGAGCACCGAGGGGTCCGCGACGCCGCGGCGGTCCTCGAAGCCGACCGAGCGCGACCGCGAGTTCGAGCGCGTGCGGGAGAAGCGCAAGCGCCGGCCGGGCCCCGTGGCCGGGCTGGAGGACGCGCGGGTGGAGGGCGAGAACCAGGCGGTGCTCGCCGAGCCGAAGCTCGACTTCCCGTTCTACTTCCCCGCCGCGCGGCTCATCGGGTCGCGCTACGCCGGCACCGAGCCGCGGATCTACCGGATCCGGGACGAGATGGGCAAGCGCCACCAGGCCTACCGGCTGGTGCTGCAGGCGCCCGGGGTCGGCGAGTACTACGGCGTGCAGGGGATGACCTGGAAGGCGCCGCCGATCCTGGACAACCCCGACCGGACGCGCAGGCGGAAC
Source organism: Solirubrobacteraceae bacterium (assembly GCA_050696935.1). Classification (GTDB taxonomy): domain Bacteria; phylum Actinomycetota; class Thermoleophilia; order Solirubrobacterales; family Solirubrobacteraceae; genus DASSUW01. The sequence continues at coordinate 2,859 of JBOGYU010000299.1, forward strand.
GGCCGGCGCTACCAGCTGTACTTCGACGGCAGCAGCCTGCGCCTGGTGGCGTGGAAGACCAAGCGCGGCGTCTACTGGGTCTCGAACACGCTCACGCAGCAGCTCAAACCGGACCAGATGCTCGAGATCGCCGCCTCTTTGCGGCGCCTCAGCGGATAGGGTTGCCGCCGCCATGAACAGGGTGGAGAGAGAGCCCATCGGGGTCATCGGCACCGGTTACGTCGGCCTCGTGTCCGCCGCCGGCTTCGCCGAGCTGGGCAACGAGGTGTGGTGCATCGACATCGACGAGGCGAAGGTCGGCGCGCTGCGCGAGGGCCGGATCCCGATCTGGGAGCCCGGCCTGGAGGAGCTCGTCGCCCGCCACCGCGACCGCATGCACTTCTCGACGGACCTGTCGCAGGCGCTGGAGCACGCGCGGCTGCTGTTCGTGGCCGTCGGCACGCCGCCGACCTACTCGGGCGACGCGGACCTCTCGGCCGTCCGCGCCGTCATGGACTCGATGCCCCCGTCGGACCGCCACGCGCTGGTCATGAAATCGACAGTCCCGGTCGGCACCGGGGACAGCATCAAGCGCGCGTTCGCCGAGCAGGGCAAGGCCGGGTTCCGCTACGTCTCCTGCCCGGAGTTCTTGAAGGAGGGCTCGGCGATCAAGGACTTCCTCGCGCCCGATCGCGTGGTCGTGGGCGACGACGGCGACTGGGCGGGGGACGCGGTGGTCGAGCTCTACAGCCCGCTCGACGCGCCGCTGGTGCGCACGGACGTCCGCTCGGCCGAGATGGTCAAGCTCGCCTCCAACGCCTTCCTGGCGACCAAGATCTCCTTCATCAACGAGATCGCGAACGTCTGCGAGGAGACGGGCGCCGACGTCGTGGAGGTCGCCCGCGGCATGGGCCTCGACGACCGCATCGGCCCGAAGTTCCTCCAGGCCGGCATCGGGTTCGGGGGCTCCTGCTTTCCCAAGGATGTGGCGGCGCTGAAGCAGCTCGCCGGCAACTCCGGCTACCACTTCCAGCTCCTGAACTCGGTGATCGAGGTCAACGAGCTCCAGAAGCGGCGGGTGATCGCGAAGCTGCAGAAGCACCTCGGCTCGCTCGTGGGCAAGGAGATCGGGCTGCTGGGGCTCGCGTTCAAGCCGAACACCGACGACATGCGCGAGGCGTCCTCGCTCGTGCTCTCCGCCCGGCTGCAGGCCGCCGGGGCGCGGGTGCGGGCGTACGACCCGGTGGCCGAGACGGAGGCGCGCAAGCTGATCCGGGGCGTGGAGTTCTCGCCCACGGCCGCGGAGGCGGTGGCGGGGGCCGACGCCGTCGTGCTCGTGACCGAGTGGCCGGAGTTCGGGGAGCTCGACTTCAGGGAGGTGGCCGCCGCGATGCGCGGCACGCTGCTCGTGGACGGCCGCAACTTCCTGGACCCCGAGGCGATCCGCGCCTCCGGGCTGACCTACGAGGGCGTGGGCCGCGCCGCTCGCAACGGCGGGCCCGCGGCGCGCTACGGAGGCGAGTGAGACGATGCAGGCGCTGATCCTGGCGGGGGGCGAGGGCACGCGCCTGCGGCCGCTGACCACCACCGTGCCGAAGCCGGTCGTGCCGCTCGTGGACCGCCCGTTCATCGCGTTCATGCTCGACTGGCTGCGCTCCCACGACGTGCACGACATCGTGATGTCCTGCGGCCACTTGGCCAGCGGCGTGCGCAACGTGCTCGGCGACGGGAGCGCGTTCGGCGTCATGCTGCGGTACGTGGAGGAGCCGCAGCCGATGGGCACCGGCGGCGCGCTCAAGTACGCCGCCCCGCTGCTCGAGGACCGCTTCCTGATGCTCAACGGCGACGTGCTGACAGACATCGACCTCTCGGCCCAGATCGCCCAGCACGAGCGCACCGGCGCGCGGGCCACGCTCGCGCTCACGCCGGTGGAGGACCCGTCCGCCTACGGGCTCGTTCGGACCGGCGACGGCGGCGAGGTGACGGAGTTCGTCGAGAAGCCGGCGCCGGACCAGATCGACACCCGCAACATCTCCGCGGGCGCATACGTGCTCGAGCGCTCGGTGCTCGACCTGCTCGAGGAGGCCCAGCCGGCGTCGATCGAGCGCGACGTGTTCCCGCGGCTCGTCGGGCACGGCCTGTTCGGCTTCGTGTCCGACGGCTACTGGCTGGACATCGGGACGCCCGAGCGCTACCTGGAGGGCACCTTCGACATCCTCGAGGGCACCGTCGGCACCAGCGTGCGGGAGCGGATGGGCGGCGGCTACCTGTGCATCGAGGACAACGTGGAGAACGCCGGGCGGATCATCCCGCCCGCGCTCGTGGAGAGCGGCTGCCGGATCGGCGAGCACGTGCGCGTCGGCGGGCGGGTCGTGCTCGAGCACGATGTGACGGTCGGCGAGCGCACCACGATCGAGCGCGCCGTCGTCATGCAGGGCGCCGAGATCGGGAGCGACTGCTCGCTCAGCGGGTGCATCGTCGGCGGCGGCGTCCGGCTCGGCGACGGCTGCACGGTCGACGGCATGAGCGTGCTCGGCGAGGGCGTCACGGTGGGCGACGGGAACGTGATCTCCAACGGCGCGCGGCTGTTCCCCGGCGTCACGCTGCCCGACGGCGCGCTGCTGTTCTAGTGCCCCGATCCGCCCTCGCCGCCGCCAGCCGACCCGTCGCCGCCGCCGGACGATGAGCGCCCTCGACGCCGCGGCCGTCGCCGCCGTCGACTCCACCGGCCAGGCCGCGGAGATCGTCGATCTGGCGGTGCACCTGCGCGACGCGCTGTGGCGCGTGGACTCGGCCGCGATCGCGCGGGTCGATGCGGCGGGCGGCTTGATCGTCGCCGGCATGGGCGGGTCGGCGGTGGGCGGCCGGCTCGCGCTCGGCGCGCTCGGGCCGCGCCTGCGGCGCCCGCTCACGGTGACGGACGGCTACGCATTGCCCGGCTGGGCAGGCCCGGACACGCTCGTGCTGTGCTCGAGCTACTCCGGGGACACCGAGGAGACCCTCGCCGTCTACGACGACGCCGGCGGGCGCGGCGCCCCGCGCCTCGTGGCGACGAGCGGCGGCGCGCTGGCCGACCGGGCGCGGCGCGACGACGTGCCGGTGATCCCGCTGCCCGGCGGCTTCCAGCCGCGCGCGGCGGTCGGGTACTCGCTCGTGTCGGCGCTCGAGGCGGCGGCGCTGTGCGGGGCGGCGC
>JBOGYU010000300.1:0-6006 GCA_050696935.1 Solirubrobacteraceae bacterium
GCGCGCACCTCGCCGGAGGCCGCCAGCGCCTCGCCCAGCGCCAGCACGCGGTCCCGCTGCGCGTCGGCGGCCCGGTCGGCCGCGGTCGAGACCGCGACGACGCCGACCACCACGACCGCGATCGCGACCACGACGAGCTGCAGCAGCAGGAGCTGACGCGCGAGACTCATGCGTCCCACGCGCCAATTGTGCCTCCTGCTGCGCAGCGCCGGGCTCAGGTCAGCGCCGGGACGGGGTCGCCGGTCCTGCGGAAGCGCGGCGGTGCCGCGGGCGCCTCCGGCTCCAGCTCGATCGGCCCGAGCTCCGGGTCGGCCAGCGACGGGTCGTCGAGCGCGGCCTGGAAGCGCTCGCGGTCCAAGTCGCCCTGCCAGCGTGCGATCACCATCGTCGCCACGCCGTTGCCGATGCAGTTCGTCAGCGCGCGCCCCTCGGACATCACGCGATCGATCCCCACCACGAGCGCGATGCCGACCGCGATCGACTCGGGCGAGAAGAACGTCCCGCCGAACGCCTGCAGCGAGGCCGTCAGCGTCACGAGCCCCGCGCCGGTGATGCCGGCGGCGCCCTTCGAGGTGAGCACCATCAGCGCCACCAGCGCGAGCTGCTCCCCGAGCGCCATGTCCTGTCCCGACGCCTGGACGATGAACAGCGCGCCCAGCGTCAGGTAGATGCAGGTGCCGTCCAGGTTGAACGAGTAGCCGGTCGGCAGGATCACGCCGACGCTCCGGCGCGACGCGCCGGCGCGCTCGAGCTTGACCAGCAGCCGCGGCAGCACCGTCTCCGACGACGACGTGCCGAGGATGATCAGCAGCTCGTCCTTGATCAGCCGGATGAACCGGAGGATCGAGAAGCCGCTCAGGCGCGCGACGAGGCCGAGGACGCCGAACACGAACACCGCGGCCGTCCCCCAGAACGTGGCGAGCAGCAGCGCGAGGTTCTCCAGCGCGCCGCCGCCGAACTGGGCGACCGTGTACGCCATGCCGCCGAACGCGCCGAGCGGAGCGGTCCACATGATCAGCCGGATGACGCCGAAGACGATCTGCGAGGCGACCTCCAGCCCGCCCACCACGCGGGCGCGCACGGTGGGCGCGAGCGCGGTCAGGGCGGCGGCGACGAGGATCGCGAGCACGAGCACCTTCAGCACCTCGTTCTCGACGAACGGCTGCACGAAGCTCGTCGGCAGCAGGTCGTCGGTGACGAAGCCGACGAGGCCGTGGCCGGCGGCGCCGGCCTCGGCGATCTTCTCCTCCGCCGCGGCGGCCGCATCGGCCGGCGGCCCGCCCGCGAAGCCGGCGCCGGGCCGGAGCAGGTTGCCGGCCAGGAGCCCCAGCCCGAGGGCGACGAGCGTCGCGGCCAGGAAGTAGCCGAGCGCTCGGGCCGCCAGCCCGCCCGCCTTCGCCATGTCGCCCAGCGAGGCGATGCCGACCACCACCGTCAGGAAGATCACCGGTGCGGTGATCGTCTTGACGAGCTGCAGGAAGGCGTCGGCCAGCCACTTGGTCTCCTTCGCTGCGCCTGGGGCGGCGAAGCCGAACACCGCACCCGCGACGATCGCCACGACCACCCAGAACCACAACTGCGCCGGCATGCGGCGACGCCGGCCCGACACGACGGTGTGCACGAGCTGCTCCTCTCCCGAGATCCGGGTCGCGCTCCCTCGGCGCGACGCTCGGGGGCGACCGTACGCACGCCCCGGGCCGCTGTCACGCTTGCGGTCGCATCGGTCGTTTCGGTCGTATTGGTCGCGGACGGACGACGCGGGACGCCCGTCAGGGCCCCCCGCGCGCGCAGTGGGGTGGAGGAGCGGACGCTCAGGCGGCGACCGGCCCGTGGCCGGGCTGGCGCTCGGCGGCGCGCAGCTCGAGCGAGTGGACCACCCGCTCGCCGGTGAGCTCGTGGGCCGTCAGGCCGATCAGCGCGATCGCGCCGAGAGCGAGGCCCTCGATGAACGTCAGGTCCTTCACGGTCGCGAGCACATAGACCTGCGTCCCGATGATCATCAGGGCGCTCACCGCGCCGGCCGCAACGGCGGCCGCGACGGTGGGCAGGTGGTCGCGGAAGCGGACGGCGAGCGCCGTGGACATGACCAGGACGCCGATGCTGACGCCGAGCGAGACCGCCTCGCGGCCGCGCGCGAGGCGCTCCGGCAGCAGGGACTGGACGCGAGCATAGAGGAGATCGCCGGCCGCGCCGGCGTCGGAGTGACCACGTTCTACCGCCACTTCGCGAGCAAGTCGGCGCTGGTCGAGGCGCTCGTGGAGGAGATGTTCGACGACTTCCACCGCGTCGCCGAGCGCGCCGCCGCGGTCGAGGACCGCTGGGAGGCGTTCGCCGTCGTCATCCGCGACGGTGCCGCCGTGCTCGCCGGCGACCTCGTGCTCTACGACATGATCACGGCGCGGATGAGCCCGGAGCTGAGCGAGCGGGTGCTGCGCGTGCTGACCGCCGAGATCGTGGGCGACATCGTCGAGCGGGCGCGCGGGCGGCGAGATCCGGCCCGACGTCACGGTCGACGACGTGCCCGCGCTCCTGCGGATGGCGGCCAGCGCCGCGCCGCCGTGGGCCGGCAGGGACGCGCGCAGGCGCCGGCGGCATCACGTCGACGTGCTCCTCGACGGTCTGCGCGCCCGCTAGGCATCGCGCTCCGTGAGCGCCAGCACGGCGGCAGAGGCGACCGCGATCAGCCCCAGGCCGGCCGCCCAGGCGAACGTATGCCCGAACGCGGTCGCGAGCGGGCCGGCGATGTGCGCGCGAACCGTGGCGGGGATCGGCTCGAGCAGCGCTCCGGAGCCGCCGGCACCGACCACGGCGCGCGCCTGGTGTTGCAGGACGACCGCGACCAGCGCGGTGCCGATCGACCCGCCGACCCGCTGGATCGCGTTGAGCGCGCTCGTGGCGCGCGGCACCTGGTCGGAATCCAGCCGGGCGTAGGCCGCGGCCATTGCGGGCATCATCGCCGCGCCCAGCCCGAGGCCCCGCAACACCAGCACGCCGGTGAGCAGAGCGTCGGGGGTCCCGGCGGTCAGCGACGCCAGCGGCAGGGTGGCCAGGGCCATGACGGTGCATCCGACCATCGCGACGCGCCCGGCGCCGACCCGGTCGACGAGGCGCCCGGCGATCGGCATGGCCAGCGCGGCGCCGATGCCCTGCGGCGCCATCAGCAGGCCGGCCGTGAGGGCGCTGTCGCCGCGGCCGACCTGGTAGTAGAGCGGCAGGATCAGCAGCGCGCCGAACGCCGCCGCGCCGACCAGGAACGTGGTGGCCGCGGCGGCGCTGAAGTGGCGCGAGCGGAAGAGGCGCAGGTCAACCAGCGGACGGGCGGCCCGCGACGCGTGCCGGACGAAGAGCGCCACCGGCAGCACGCCGGCGACGATCGGCGCGAACGCGCCCGGATCGCCGATGCCGCCGTGGCTCTCGGTCTCGGACAGTCCGAAGACGATGCAGGCGAGGCCGGGCGAGAGCAGCGCCAGGCCGACCGCGTCCAGCCGGCCGGCGTCGGCGCGGCCGGTGCCCGGCTGAAGCAACCGGGCGCCGAGGACGAGCGCGGCGACGACGATCGGCACGTTCACGTAGAAGATCCATCGCCACGACGCGCTGCCGACGATCAGCCCGCCGACGACCGGGCCGAGGATCGGGCCGAGGAGCATCGGCACGCCGATCACCGACATCACCCGGCCGATCCGCCGCGGCCCGGCCGTCTGCGCGAGGATGCTCATCCCGACCGGCATGATCATCCCGCCGCCGAGGCCCTGCAGGATGCGGAAGCCGATCAGCATCTCAGGCGAGGCGGCCACCCCGCACACCGCCGATCCGAGCCCGAACAGCGCCACGGAGACCATCCAGACGCGCTTGGAGCCGAAGCGCTCGGACATCCAGCCGGCGAGCGGGATCACCATCGCGAGCGACAGCAGGTAGCCGGTCGAGACCCATGGATCGTGCCGAGCGGAGACCGCAGGTCGCGCGAGAGCGAGTCGAGCGCCACGTTGACGATCGTCGTGTCCAGGACCGACATGACGGCGCCGAGGATCACGACGCCCGCGACGACCAGTGTCTGGCGATCCAGCGCGCCGCCCGGGCGGTCCGCCACGAGCAGGCCGGCGGCCATCACGCCACCAGCCGGAAGGCCGGCGGCCCCGGCGGGTCGAGCCCGGCGGCGCGGTAGGCGGCCTCCTGGTCGAGGGTCTCCTGCTCGAGCAGCGCCTGGGCGAGCCTCTCCAGGCGCCCGCGCTGCTCGCGCAGGAGGCGCAGGGCGTCGTCGCGAGCGCCCTGTACGATCCGGCGCACCTCGCGATCGATCGTGCGGTGGGTGCTCTCGCTGACGGCGGTGGCGTGCGCCGGCACGGCGGCGCCGATGTCGTCGGCCGGCAGCGCGACCGGTCCCAGCTCGCGGCTCATGCCCCAGCGCGCCACCATCGCATGCGCGAGCCCGGTGAGCTGCTGGATGTCCGACTCGGCCCCGGTGGTCAGATCGCCGAACACCAGCTCCTCGGCGGCGCGTCCGGCGATCGCGACGCGGATCTTCGCCAGCAGCTCGCGCTCGTCGTAGTTGAAGCGGTCGGCGTCCGGCGCGGCGTGCGTGACGCCGAGCGCGGGACCGCGGGGGATGATCGAGACCTTCCGGACCGGGTCGGCCTCCGGCGTGAGCATGCCGACGAGCGCGTGGCCGGCCTCGTGGTAGGCGGTGCGCCGGCGGTCGTCGGGGCTGAGGACGAGCCTGCGCTCGGCGCCGAGCAGCAGCCGCTCGAGCGCGTCGCTGAAGTCACGGTCCTCGACGCTCTCGTGGTCGCGCCTCGTGGCGAGCAGGGCCGCCTCGTTGGCGAGGTTGGCCAGGTCGGCCCCGACCATGCCGGGCGTCGCGGCGGCGAGCGCGTCGAGGTCGACGTCCGGCGCGAGCGGCAGCGAGCGCGTGTGGACGGCCAGGATCTGCCGCCGGCCGGCGATGTCCGGCGGCTGCACGGCGATCCGGCGGTCGAAGCGGCCCGGGCGCAGCAGCGCCCCGTCGAGGATCTCCGCGCGGTTCGTGGCCGCCAGCACCACGACCCCGGTGCCGGCGTCGAACCCGTCCATCTCGGTCAGGATCTGGTTGAGCGTCTGCTCGCGCTCGTCGTTGCCGCCGGGCAGCGTGCCGGCCGTGCGCGCGCGCCCGATCGCGTCGAGCTCGTCGATGAACACGATCGCCGGCGCGGCGGACTTGGCCTCGGCGAACAGGTCCCGCACGCGCGAGGCGCCGACCCCGACGATCATCTCGACGAACTCGGAGGCCGACATCGAGAAGAACGGCACGGCCGCCTCGCCGGCCACCGCGCGCGCGAGCAGCGTCTTCCCGGTCCCCGGCGCGCCGGACAGCAGCACGCCGCGCGGGACGCGGCCGCCCAGCCGGCGGTAGTGCTCCGGACGGCGCAGGTAGTCGACGATCTCGGCGAGCTCGTCCTTGGCGTCGTCGATCCCCGCGACGTCGGCGAACGTGGTGCGCGTCGCCTCGCCCTCCACGCGCCGCGCGCGCGACCGGCTGAAGGCGCCGAGCGGCCCGGCGCCCATCATCGCGCCGGCGCGGCGCGAGAGCCACACGAACGCGGCGATCAGCAGCAGCACCGGGCCGAATCCCACGAGCAGCGACGCGATCAGCCCAGGGCCGCTGTCCGGTGGGCTCGCATTGACCGTCACGTCACCCTTGGCGAGCGCCGCCGACAGCGCTCGGTCGTCGGCGAACGACGGGACCTGCGTCCGGAAGTCGGTGATCGGCTGGTCGTCTCCGGCCACGTGGACGGCCGTCTTGAAGACCCCCTGGATCGCGCCCGTGTCGGTGGAGGAGATCTCCTGCACGTTGCCGGCGCGGGCCTGCTGGAGGAACAGCGGGCTGTAGGCGATCGTCGTCGGCTCGGGGCCCTTGTACAGCGCTCCCGCCACCAGCCAGTTCACCGCCAGCAGGGCGAGGGCCACGATCGCGTAGCGGCGCCACAGCCGCGACCGCCGCGGCGGCGTGCCGCCGGGCGCGGAGCTCGGGGC
>JBOGYU010000301.1:0-5948 GCA_050696935.1 Solirubrobacteraceae bacterium
CGCCCGCCCCGGGCGCGAGCCAGCCGCCCAGCGCCGCCTCCAGCTCGCCCGCGAGCGCGAGCAGCGTGCGTTCGCTCCCGCGCCGCCCGATCAGCTGCACCCCCACGGGCAGGCCCTCGGGCGAGCGCATCACCGGCACCGCCACCGCCGGCAGGCCGAGCGCGTTCGCGTAGGTGCAGAGCGACAGCTTGCCGCCGGGCCGGGCGGGCTCGCCGTCGATCGGCGGCCAGCTCCCCTCGCCCACCGGCGGCGCGACGTCCGGGGCCACGGGGCAGAGGGCGACGGGATGCCGCGCCATCCACTCCGCGGCGGCGTGCTCGAGCACGGCGATCCGGTGGAAGGCGTCGACGTAGCGCTCGAACGACGGCTCGTGGCCGCGCATGGCCTCCATCGCCTCGGCCGCGTACGGGGAGAGGGCGGCCTCGCGGCCGGCGACGAACGCGGGCAGGGCGACCGCCAGCTCGTCGTTGAAGATCGCGTCGAAGGCCGCGCGCGCCTCGGCCTGCCCCGGGGGCCGCTCGTCCACGATCGCGTGCCCGGCGTCCTCGAGCGCCGCGGCGGCCCGCCGCACGGCCTCGCGGCAGGTGCGGCTCACGGGCTGCAGCCCGTCCTCCTCGAATACGGCGACGCGGCCCGGCGGGTCGGCGGACCGGGCGGCGGGGGCGAGGACGGTCAGCGCCAGCTCGAGGTCCGCCGCGGAGCGCGCGAGCGGGCCGACGGACATGGCCAGCCGCATCCCGGCGGACAGCGGCAGGGGGTGGTGCGCGGCGAGCGGCACCGTCCCGCGCCCGGGGCGCAGCCCGAACAGGCCGGTGAAGTGAGCCGGGTTGCGGATCGAGCCGCCGAGGTCCGAGCCGAGGCCGAGGGCGGTCATGCCGGACGCGAGCGCGGCGGCCTCGCCGCCGGAGGAGCCGCCCGGGGTGCGCGAGACGTCGTGCGGGTTGTGCGTGGACCCGAACAGCACGTTGGTCGAGTCCCAGTGCATGCAGAACTCGGAGACGTTCGTCTTGCCGACGAGGATCGCGCCGGCCGCGCGCAGGCGGCGGACTGGCTCGCAGTCGGCGTCGTTGACGTGGTCGGCGAGCAGGCGCGAGCCGCACGGCGATCGCATCCCGGCCACGGGCAGCGGGTCCTTGGCCGTGAACGGCACGCCGTGCAAGGGCCCGCGCGGCTCGCCGCGGTCGGCCGCCTGCGCCTCGGCGCGCGCCTGCTCGAGCCGCGGGAGCACGAGCGCGTTCAGCCGCCCGTCGTGCTCCTCGATCCGCGCCACGTGGGCGTCGAGCACCTCGACCGCGCTCACCTCGCGCGCCCGCACGGCGCGCGCGATCGCGACGGCGGAGTCGCTCATGCCGCCATTGTCACGCAGTCGAGATCGAGAGCGTGAACGCGGCGGCGTAGGGCGCGCCGGGGCTCGCGGTCGGGAACGCGCCGGTGCGCAGCCCGTCGGTGGGGGCGGTCATCGGCTCGAAACAGACGAAGTCCTTCGCCGGCGGGGCGAACACCTGGGCGACCGGGAAGCCGTCCCCGAGCTCGAGCTCCAGCCGCCGGCCGCCGCCCTGCACCGCGAAGGCGGGCGGCTCGGCGAGGCAGTCGAACCCGTCGTCGAAGGCGTGGCCGGCGAGCGGCCCCTCGTACGGGGACACGGGCTCGGCGCCGGTCGGCACCAGCCGCTCGTCCAGCACCAGGTGGCGGCGGACGGGCAGGCGGACCCGCCAGCGATCGCGCGGCGCGCCGGGGAGCGTGAGGTACGGGTGGAAGCCGAAGGCGACGGGGACAGAGTCGTCCATGGCGTGGACGGTCGTCTCGATCCGCAGGGCACCGGGCCGCAGCTCGGCGTCCAGGGCGACCCGGTGGGGGAACGGGAAGGCGGCGTAGGCGGGGCTCTCCGGGCCGAACTCGAGCTCGGCGCTGACGCTGGCCGCGCCGGCGGCCACGATCCGCCATTCCCCCGGGAGCACCCCGTGGATGGGCAGGCCGTGCTCGTCGGTCGGCAGCACCTCGCGAGCACGCGTCAGGTCGACCTCGCGCCCGAGCGCGCCGTAGCTCCACGCCCCGAGCCGGTTCGCCCACGGGTGCAGCAGCGGGATCCCCATCGTCGCGCCGGTGGCGACGTACGCCTCCAGGCCGCCGTTGGAGGCGAGCAGCTCGGCGCCCTCGTGGCGCAGCGAGGCGCAGACCATCCCGGCGCCGGGGGCGAACGTCGCCTCCAGGCCGCCGGCGGCGAGCGTGACGGTCTCCATGGCCCTCAGTCTCCCCGCCGCACCGGGGGTTACGCACGCCGGTATGGTCGCTTCGTGATCGTGGCCGAGGAGCGGCTGCTCGAGCGCCTGCGCGCGGGCGACGACGGAGCGTTCGCCGACCTCGTCGGCCGCTACTCGGGCTCGCTGCTGCGCCTGGCCATGGTCTACGTCCCGTGCCGCGCGGTCGCCGAGGAGGTCGTGCAGGAGACGTGGCTCGGCGTGCTCCAGGGCATCGACCGCTTCGAGGGCCGCTCGTCGCTGAAGACGTGGCTGTTCCGGATCGCCATGAACCGGGCGATGGCGCGCGGGCAGCGCGAGCGGCGGACCGTCCCGCTCAGCTCGCTGGCCGAGCGCGAGGCGGCGGGCGACGGTCCAGACGCGGACCGCTTCCTGCCCGCCGACCACGACCGCTGGCCCGGCGGCTGGGCCGCGCCGCCGCGCCGCTGGCAGGAGTCGCCGGAGGGGAGCCTCCAGACGAGGGAGACGCTGCGGCTGGTGCGCGACGCCATCGCCGGTCTCCCGCCGGTGCAGCGGGTCGTGATCTCGCTCCGCGACCTGGAGGGCTGGGACAGTGAGGAGGTCTGTAACGCTCTCGGGCTCACGCAGACCAATCAGCGGGTGCTGCTGCACCGCGCGCGGACGCGCGTGCGCGCTGCCGTCGAGGACCACCTCGCCGATGACCGACCGCCCGATGACCTGCCGCGAGCTCGTGCAGCTGGTCACCGCGTACTTCGAGGACGCGTTGCCGGACGGCGACCGCGCCCGCTTCGAGGCGCACGTCGGCGCCTGCGACGCCTGCGGGACCTACGTGGAGCAGCTCCGCGAGACGGTCGCGCTGGTCGGCCGCCTGGAGCCCGAGACGCTGTCGCCCGAGATGCGGGACACGCTCGGCCAGGCGTTCCGCGGCTGGCGCGTCGGTCGCGGGAGCTGACAGGTGCCCGGGTCCGCCGCCGCTGGCATCATGCCCGCGGTGGTCAGCTTCGTCGCCCTGACCGTGCACCTGCTGGCCGCCGCCGGCTGGCTCGGAGCGATGGCCTACAGCCTCGCCGTGGTGCAGCCGCGCTCTGCGCGCTTCCTGGGCGACGAGCGGCGCTCGGAGGCGTTCGCCGTCGAGCTGGCGGCCGGGGCGCGCTACCCAGTCCTCGGCGTGATCGGCCTGCTGGCGGTCTCCGGCGCGGTGCTGACCGCCGAGGGCGCGGCGGGGCAGGGGACGGCCTGGTGGACGCTGGTGGCGCTCAAGGCGGCGATCCTCGCGGCCGCCGCCGCGCTGTTCGCCGTCGTCTCCTGGCGCCTCTGGCCGCGCCGGCTGTTCGCCGCTCACGGTGAGCTGCCCGCATTGCAGGCGCGCTTCCGCCGCCTGGCGCTCACGCTGACGGCGCTCGTGGCGGCCGGGATCGTGCTCGGCGCCGCGGCCGGGACGCTCGCGTGAACGTCGTCACGGGGGCCTTCTCCTACACGGGCAGCTACATCGCGCGCGAGCTCCTCGCCCGTGGCGAGAAGGTCCGCACGCTGTCGCGCGAGCCGGCGCCCCCCGGCCACCCGCTCGCCGCCCGCGTCGACTTCGGACGGCTCCAGTTCGCGGACGAGCGCGCCCTCGAGGCCGACCTGGGCGGCGCGGAAACGCTCTTCAACACGTACTGGATCCGCTCCCCGCGCGCGGGGGTCACCTTCGAGCACGCGGTCGCGAACATCGGCGTGCTGCTGCGCGCCGCCGAGCGGGCCGGCGTGCGGCGGATCGTCCAGATCGGCGTCGCGAACTCCAGCGAGCGCTCCCCACTCGCCTACTTCCGTGGCAAGGCGCTGGCCGACCGGCTCGTGCGCGAGTCCGGGCTCGCCTCCGCGATCGTGCGACCGACCCTGATCTTCGGCCCCGGAGACGTGCTGCTCAACAACATCGTCTGGGCGATGCGGCGATTCCACGTCTTCCTGCTCCCCGGGCGCGGCGACTACCAGATCCAGCCCGTGGCGGCGGAGGATGTCGCCCGGCTCGCGGTCGACGCCGGCGACGGCGAGGAGCTGGACGCCGCCGGGCCGGACCGGCTCGACTTCGCCGAGCTCGTGCGCCTGCTGCGAAGGGCGAGCGGAGCGCGGGCGCGGATCGTGGCGGTGCCGCCCAGCGTCGCCCTCGCGGGCGCCACGATCGTCGGCCGGGCGCGGCAGGACACGATGCTCACCTCGCAGGAGCTCGACGGCCTGATGGCCGGGCTGCTGTCCTCCGGCGAGGCCCCGCGCGGTCGCACGCCGCTGGCCGGCTGGCTGGCACAGCACGGCCCGGCGCTCGGCCGCCGCTACGTGTCCGAGCGCCGGCGCAACTGGAGCCACGGGTGCGAGGTCGGTCCGTGAGCTCGCCCTGCGCCGCCTGGGAGCCGATCGAGAGCTTCCGCTCACCTGGGGAGTTCGAGCGCTTCCGGAGCTGGATCTCGGGGTTCGTCGAGGAGGGCGCGGCCGAGCGGGTGCCGGTGGAACCAGCCTGGCAGGACGCCAACCCGCTGTTCGAGGAGTGGTACCGGTGCGGCGAGACCGGGCTCCTCTGGCGGCTCATCGCTCCGGACCCGCCCTCGCGCGGGTGCTTCGTCCGCCTCGGTCCGAGGGACTAGGACCAATTGCCCCTTGGAAGGCGGCGGGCGAGCCTCCACGATGGGCGCATGACCGATCCCCGCACAGCAAGCCAGCAGATCACCGACGAGGTCACGTCCTGGCCCGGCATCGAGGCCGGCCCCGGGCGGCGTGGCGAGTTCGCCTTCAAGATCCGCGGTCGCGAGATCGGCCACCTCCACGGCGACCACGCCGCCCACCTCTTCTTCCCCAAGGACGTCTGGGTCGAGCTGCACGAGCAGGGCCGGATCGTCCCGCACCCGGTGTTCCCGGACCGGCAGGGCCCGGCCGCGCGCCGGATCGAGAACGCCAACGACGTCCGCGACGTGATCGCGATGCTCCGGCTCAACTACGACCGCGCCGTCGAGCGGCGCGGCCTTCCTGCCTAGAGCAGGCCCGGCCCCCTCGGCACCGCGATCCGGCCGTCGACGGGCGCGAGGACGTCCTCCACGCCTTCGAAGATCCCGAGCGTCGCCAGCCCGCAGTGCGCCACCGGGCCCGACGCGCGCAGCCCGGCGGCCGCGTGGACGCCCGCCGCGATGCCGAGCGGCCCGTCGAGGCTCGACGCCACGTAGACCTTCGTGCCCGCCGCGCGCGCGGCGCGGGCGTCGCGGAGCAGGCCGGAGATCCCGCCGCAGCGGCTGACCTTCAGGCACACGGCGTCGGCGGCGCCGGAGCCGGGCGCGCCTCGGGCGGCGGCCGTCTCGTCCATCGCCACCGGCACCGGCGAGCGGGCGCGGACCGCGCGCATGGCCGTCACGCCGTGCACGGGCTCCTCGCACAGCTCGATCCCGGCGGGGGCGAGCGCGCGCAGGTTCGCGAGCGCCTCGTCCGGGGTGCTCCAGGCGCCGTTGGCGTCGACCCGGATCGCCACCTTGTCGCCCGCCGCCGCGCGGACGGCCGCGACGCGCCCGGCGTCGTCGCCGATCCCGACCTTCACCTTCAGGCAGCCGAACCCCGCCTGCACCGCGGCGCTCGCGGCGGCCGCGGCGCCCGCCCGGTCCTCGGCGCCGATCACCGCGTTCACCGGCACGGCGTCGGCCGCGCCGGCGGCGATCAGCGAGGCGACCGGGAAGCCGGTGCGCCGGCCGGCGCGGTCCCACAGCGCGACGT
>JBOGYU010000302.1:0-5924 GCA_050696935.1 Solirubrobacteraceae bacterium
GATCCGCCGGATCTCAAGGCGTGGGCCTGGAACGACGACAACAACTACTTCGACGGGACGCACCTTTGGCTGGGCACGCTCGATCGCGATACGCAGGAGGCGGAGGTCGTCACGCTGGACGTCGAGACGCTCGCGGTCACGGACCGCATCTCCGTGGGCAGCGAGGCGACGACTCTGTATATCGGCAAGCCGACCGCGGACGGCCGGCTTTTCGTCGCCAAGCACGCCTCGTGGCAGCTCGCGGTCATCGACATTCAGACACGCAAGCTCCTCCGGACCATCGACGTGGACGTGAACGCGGGTCAGACGGGACAGCCGCCGCGATGGGCGGCCTGCGACAGCGACGCGGCGACCGCCGATGACGGGATCACGCGCATCTACGTGCCCACGAACGCCGGTACCACGACCATCGCCATCGACGCGGCCACCGGCGAGCCCGTGAAGACGCTCGAGCACCCGGCCGGCTCGCGTCCCTGCATGCTCACGATCAGCCCGGACGGGAAGGTCTGGGTCCAGGAGTGCGACGGCAACGCAAACGTCGTGCTCGACCCGAAGAGCCTGGAGATCCTGAAGCGCGTCCCGAGCGGCAAGGGTCCGGTGGTCGCCGCGTTCACCACCGACGGCAAGTACGCCCTCATCGGTCATTCGGGCGACACCGTCGTCCAGGTCGTGGACGCGAAGACGTTCGCCGAGGTCCAGCGCATCGAGGTCGGCACGAACCCGGACAAGGTCAGCTCGCACCCGAACGGCCAGTGGGTATTCGCGGAGGTCTCGAAGGAGGCAGCCGTCGCCGTCATCGACACCTCCAGCTGGACCGTGACCGAGCGCATTCCGATCGGCACGAATCCGACTGGGATCTTCGTGCGGCAGCTGCCATGAGGCTGTATGGACTCGCGCCCCTCGCTGCGCGCGCTCTGTCCGAGCACGGCGGGGCGGTGCTCATCGATCTCAGAGCCCCGGCGGACTTCGCGACCGGGCACGCCGTCGGCTCGCTGTCCGTGGCGTTCAGCCGGCGCGGGCTCGATCGACGCGTCCAGGCTGTCCTTCGACCCGGATCGTCCGCCGTCCTCCTGGCGGCGGACGAGGCGACCGCGCAGGCGGCCGCGGCGCAGCTCGAGGATGCGGGCGTGGTGCTGCAGGGCATGCTCCAAGGGGGCTTCGCCGCCTGGCGCGACGCCAGCTTGCCCTGCTCGCCTCTCCCAGAGATCGCCGTGGAGGACCTCCCGCGCCTCGCTGCCGGCTCGACGATCGTGGACGTGCGGGAGCCGATGGAGTGGACGACTGGCCACGTGCCGGGCGCGCTGCTCATTCCGCTCGCTGAGCTCCGCGGTTCGCTCCCGTCCATTGCGAAGCACCGCCCCGTCATCGCCATCTGCGAAGCGGGCGTTCGAAGCTGCACCGCCGCGAGCTTGCTGGCCTCCGCCGGCTTCACCGACGTTGCACACGTCCCGGCCGGGTCCTCGGGCTATCGCGCCTCAGGCCTGCCGCTGGCGTTCCCCGCCTCGGAGGTCGCCCGATGACGATGTCGCGGCGCACGTTCCTGATCGCGCTCGCGTCGGCGTTCGGCGGCGCCGGAGCCACCTACGCGGCGCAGGTGGCGGTCGGGGAGCGCGAGACCGCCGCGCTGCGCCGCAAGGTCGCGACGCTGTCCTACAACGTCGCCTCCGGCGGTGGCGTGAACCGGAAGCTGATGCCCGATCCCGTGAGCCGGCAGCCGACCGTCGTGCTCGATGAGGCGTTCAGCTTCGACCGCAACCACGCGCAGTGCCGGGTGGATACCAACCCGAGAGCCTTCCGGATGCCCACGTTCGCGATGGGCGAGGTCCTCATCGAGGCCAACCGCTTCTTCATGGCCATGGCCAGCACGACCATCGACCAGTTCCTGGTCACGACAACGCCCGACGGCACCCGCCGCGTCACCATGCGCGGCGGACTCTCGTGCGCGACGGAGGTCGCGCAGGCGCAGACCACGCTCGGCTCGCGGACCGTGGCCGAGCACGCCACGTACGAGATCCAGGCGGTCGACGCGGGGATCGGCGGGGGAGATGCCGGCGACACGTTCGCGTTCACGGCGTTCTTCGACCCGGAGGAGGCTCCCGTGAACCACGCGATCTTCGGACCAGAGGCCACCTTCACCGGCGAGATGGTCGAGGGCGAGGTCACGATCGTGGACCCCGCGCAGTGACCGCCAGCGTGGCGTCCGCGGGCGTATCGAGGAGCATCGGCACCCGCTCGCCGGCACTCGTCGCCTTCCTCGCTCTCGTCATCGTCCAAGGAGTCCATGAGATCGAGCACGTCGTGCAGGTCGTGCAGCGGTCCGCCCTCGGCATGCCGAACGGCAATGGCGTGCTCGGAAGCGTGGCCGACATCGAGCCGGTCCACCTGGCGTACAACACCACCTACCTGGCCCTCCTCGTGACCGTGTACGTCCTGCTCGGACTGCACCGGGAGGGTCTGCACCCCTACGGGAGGCTCGTGGCCGGCCTGCTGACGTTCGCCCTCGCTTTCCAGATGTGGCACGAGCTCGAGCACGTCTTCAAGGTGGTCCAGTACGTCGCCCTGGGGACGAACGGGACCGGCGGGATCCTCGGTCAAGGACCCGGAGCGCTCGCTCCGCTCCTTCCGATCCCGCTGCTCCACCTCGCGTACAACACCATCGCCTACCTGCCCGCGCTCGCCGCGTTCGTCCTCCTCCACCGGAAAGGCCCGGGAGGCGGACCCTCACCCCACGCGCGGCAGCCACGCTGGACGTCGGGCCTCGTAGGCGGAGAGGTCGGCCTCGTGCCGGAGCGCGAGCGAGATGTCGTCGAGACCTTCGAGCAGCCGCCAGCGGGCGTGATCCTCGAGCGCGAACGGCGATGACACCCCAAGCGCCGGGGCCTCGATCACCCGGCGGTCCACGTCCACGCTGACCTCCAGCGCGGGGTCGCGCTGGACGGCGCGCATGATCCGGGCGACGACGTCGCCCGGGGCCTCCACGGGGACGAGGCCGATCTTCAGGCTGTTGTTCCGGAAGATGTCGGCGAAGGCAGCCGAGACGACGGCGCGGAAGCCGGCCTCCTCGAGCGCCCACGCGGCGTGCTCGCGGGAGGACCCGCAGCCGAAGTTCGGGCCGGCGACGAGGATGATCGCGCCCTCGTAGCGCGCGTCGTTCATCACGAACGAGGGATCCCGGCGCCACGACTCGAAGAGGCCCTCCGCGTAGCCCGTCCGCGAGACGCGCTTGAGCCAGTGCGCGGGGATGATCTGGTCGGTGTCCACGTCGGCGCGGTCCAGCGGCAGCACGCGGCCGACGATGCGGGTCACCTTCCTCACGCGGGCACCTCCACGCCCACATCACTGGGCAGCGCGAAGTGCCCCGCGATCGCCGTCGCCGCGGCCACCGCGGGCGAGACGAGGTGGGTACGCCCGCCCGGACCCTGGCGGCCCTCGAAGTTCCGGTTCGAGGTGGACGCGCAGCGCTCGCCAGGCCGGAGGATGTCCGGGTTCATGCCCAGGCACATCGAGCAGCCCGCGTCGCGCCACTCGAAGCCGGCGTCCCGGAATACGCGATCCAGCCCCTCCCGCTCGGCTTGCGCCTTCACCGCCATGGAGCCCGGCACGACGAGTCCGCGGAGGCCCGGCCGGACGCGACGGCCGCGGACCACCTCGCCCGCGGCGCGCAGGTCCTCGATGCGCGAGTTCGTGCACGAGCCGAGGAAGACCGCGTCCACCGCGATGTCGCGGACGCGCGTGCCCGGACGCAGGTCCATGTACCGAAGGGCCCGCGCCGCGGCGTCGCGGCGCGCGGGGTCGTCGAAGGTATCGGGGTCGGGGATCGCGTCGTCGATCGTCACGGTCTGCGCCGGGTTCGTGCCCCACGAGACGTACGGACGCAGCGTCGAGGCGTCGATGCCCACCTCGCGACCGAACGCCGCGCCCGCATCCGTCGGGAGCGAGCGCCAGTCGTCGAGGGCCCGTTCCCAGAGCACGCCCTTGGGCGCGCGCGGGCGGCCCTCGAGGTAGGCGAACGTCATGTCGTCCGGAGCGATCATCCCCGCCCGCGCGCCGGCCTCGATGGACATGTTGCAGACGGTCATGCGGCCCTCCATCGAGAGCGCGCGGATCGCCGAGCCCCGGTACTCGACGACGCTGCCGACGCCACCGGCGACGCCGATGCGGGCGATGATCCCGAGGATCACGTCCTTCGCCGACACCGCCGGGGGCGCCCGGCCCTCCACGACCACCGCCATCGTCCCCGGCCGCTCCTGCCAGAGCGCCTGGGTCGCGAGCACGTGCTCCACCTCGCTCGTGCCGATCCCGAAGGCGAGCGCCCCGAAGGCGCCGTGCGTCGCGGTGTGGCTGTCGCCGCAGACGATCGTCATCCCGGGCTGCGTCAGGCCGAGCTGCGGGGAGATGACGTGGACGATGCCCTGGTCGGGGTGTCCCATCGGGTAGAGACGGACCCCCATGTCGCCCGCGTTCCGCGTCATCGCCTCCATCTGCGCGACCGACACCGCGTCCGCCGGCGTGGCCGGGCTGGTCGGGACGTTGTGGTCCATGGTGGCGAGCGTCAGATCGGGCCGTCGGACGGTGCGGCCCAGAAGGCGCAGACCGTCGAAGGCCTGCGGGGACGTGACCTCGTGCACGAGATGGAGGTCCACGTACAGGAGGTCGGGCTCGCCGTCGGCGCGGCGGACGACATGCCGTTCCCAGACCTTCTCCGCGAGGGTGCGAGCGCTCACGACGTCCGGGCGGGCGCCGTGTCGAGAAGTTCCTCCGCCGGGAAGCCGCGGTCGCGGACGAGCGTGAGGACGGTGTCGGCGTGATCGCGATCGCGCGTCTCGACGATGACGTCCAGCCCCACGCGGCCGAGCGACGTGTAGGGCCCGAGACGGTGGATGCCCACGTGGAGGATGTTGATGCGCTCGGCCGCCAGCGCGCCGGTGAGCGCGTGCAGCGTACCGGGCCGGTCGTCGAGCCAGGTGCGGAACGCGAGGTATCGCCCGGCGGAGGCGAGGCCCTGCTGGAGCACCTTGCCGAGCAGATTCGGATCGATGTTGCCGCCGCTCACTACGACGCCCACCCGCCGGCCGCCCACCTGCCCGTTCGCATCCAGGATCGCGGCGACCGCCGCTGCGCCCGCGCCCTCGGCGAGCAGCTTGTGCCGCTCCAAGAGCACCACGATCGCGCGGGCGATGGCCTCGTCGGTCACGGTGATGACGTCGTCGACCAGGCGGCGAGCGATGGCCAGAGTGCGCTCAGCGGGCCGGCGGACGGCGATGCCGTCAGCGATCGTCGCCGCGGGATGCTCGTTAGCGGGAGCGCCGGCAAACCAGACCGCGAAGGCCGGGGCGCCCGCGGCCTGCACGCCGATGACGCGTGGCCGTGGCGACATGCGCGTGGCGGCGAGCGCGACGCCGGCGATGAGCCCTCCGCCGCCGACTGGCACGACGAGCGTGTCGAGGTCGGCCGCGTCGGCCAGCAGCTCGAGTCCGACCGTCCCCTGGCCGGCGACGACGTCGTCGTCGTCGAAGGCGTGCACGTAGGCGCGGCCGCGATCGCGGGCGAGCTCCACTGCCGCGGCGTGCGCCTCGTCGTACCCGCCGTCGGTGAGGACCGTCTCGGCTCCAGTCCGCTGGATCGCCATCAGCTTCGCGAGCGGCACTCCCTGCGGCAGGACGACGCAGGCCGGCACTGATACGAGCTGCGCTGCGAACGCGAGCCCCTGCCCGTGGTTCCCGGCGGAGGCGGTGACCACGCCGGCCGCGCGCGCCGCCGGCGTGAGCCGCAGCATGGCGTTCAGCGCGCCGCGGATCTTGAAGGATCCGGTCCGCTGCTGGTTCTCGAGCTTGAGGTACACGTCCCGCCCGGCGAGCGAGGAGAGCGCCGGGGAGTGCTCGGTCGCGGTCCGTCGCACGTGCGGCGCGATGCGCGCCGCGGCC
>JBOGYU010000303.1:0-5891 GCA_050696935.1 Solirubrobacteraceae bacterium
CGGCGGCCTTGCGCGCCGCCTCCTCCGCGGCGCGCGCCTCTTCCTCGGCACGGGCGGCCTCCTTCCGGGCCGCCTCTTCCTCGAGCTCGGCGGCGATCGCCGCGTCGTCCTCCGCGCGGAGGTCGACCTCGTCGGGGGCGGCCGCGGCGCCGTCTCCATCCGCCTCCAGGTCCTGCTCTCGCTTGAACGACTGGATCTGCTGGACGGTCACGTCGAGCTGGTGTGCGATCCAGGCATCCGTGCGACCCTGTCGCACCCACCCCCGGATCTGGTTAAGCTGCGGACGCAGGGACCGGCGACTCATTGAGGGCCGGTAGGCTAGCGCAAGAGGGGTTGGGGCTTCGGGTGCAGGCCCCATTGGAGATACGCCGAATGGTCACTAACCTCGCCCGAGCCTGAGACTCGCCAGGGAGGCGGCATCATGCTGGTACTGACACGCAAGTCCAACCAGTCGATCATGATCGGCGACGACATCGAGGTCTCGGTGCTGTCGATCATGGGAGAGAAGGTCCGGATCGGGATCCAGGCGCCACGGGACATCCCCGTGTTCCGCAAGGAGGTCTACCTCGAGATCCAGCAGGAGAACGTCGCAGCCGGCGCCTCCGCCCGGGCCGAGGTCGACGACGCGCTGAAGCGGCTCTCCTCGAAGCCCTAGCGGTAATCAAGGCGCTCGCACGAGCTTGCGAGTGCGATGGTAATCAAGGCGCTCGCACGAGCTTGCGAGTCCGAGAAAGCCGCATTCCTCATCCCATCACGTAGTACAGCGTCTGGAACATCGCGATCGTCACCACGACGGCGGTGCCGATCAGCGTGAGGACGAGGATGGCGAAGCGCAGCGAGCCCTGGCGCTGGGTGCGGTCGGCGTGCCGCCGGCGCGACCGCTGCTCGGCGTGCCGGCGCAGCCGCTCGCGCCGCTCGCGGTCCTCCTCGATCTCCTCGAAGAACGCCTCCTCGATCTCCGAGATGCTCTGGCGCATGCGCATGGCGGCGCCGAAGATAGCACCGCGGAGCGGTCACTCAGCCGGAACGAACGGCCCCGCGAGATTGTCCGCGTTCAGACCCGCGCGCCGGACTCCGCGTCGTCGTAGACCTTGACGAATCGCAGGTAGTTGTCGGCAATCTGCTCGGCGGCGGCGCGGCGCTCGAGGTCGCCGCCAAGGAAGCCCTTCAGCGCGTCCCACCAGATCGAGCGGCCGATCGCGAAGCCGACGAAGCCCTCCACCGGCGCCGCCTGCTGGAGCCAGTGGTCGACCTTGGCGTCGCTCGCCCCGCGGCCGAGGAGTACGCAGACCACGTTCTCGCGGCCCTCGCCGGCGCGGGTCTGGCGCGCCAGCATCTCCGCGTCCTCGCGCGCGTCGACGCCCTCGATCTTCCAGATGTCGACCTCGATCCCGAAGTTCTGGATGTCCTCGATCGTGCGGCGCATCAGCTCGGGACGCAGCTCGGCGTCGTAGCGGTCGGTGTCTCCGCCCACCGCCTCGAGCTGGGCGTCCTCGGCCGGCACCAGCAGCTCGAACAGGAACAGCCGGTCGTGGTCGTGCAGCCAGTCGGCCAGCTCCTTCAGGCGGCCGAGTTGGCGCCGGTTCAGCTCCGCGTCCCCGTCCGGGTTGTAGCGGACCAGGACCTTGGAGAAGTGCGGGTCGAACTGCTCGATGTGGGCGCCGAACCCGCTCCCGTACTGGAAGTCGAACTCCTCCTGGCCGGACTTCTCGACCGGCATCGCGAGCTGGAGCCCGTGCTCGCGCGCGAGCCGTGGGACGTCGCCGCCGAACTGCTCGTCCACCAGCACGCCGGTGGCGGCCGCGTCCACGCCGCGCTCGACCGCCAGCTCCATCCCCTCGAACACCAGCCGCTTGGCATCGGTGATGGTGGCGGTCTGCTCCGCGTCCGGCTCGCCCTCGATCCCGAACATCTTCTTCTGGAAGGACCCACGGTGGTCGAAGGCGAGGATGTACAGCTTGCCGTCGTAGCCCAGCGCCATGTGCGCCACTCCTGTTCTGCGTCGTTTCGTCTGGTTGGGCCTTACTCTACGCGGCCGATGGAGCCGAAGTTCAGCGGCCCCAGCTACACGATCGGCATCGAGGAGGAGCTGATGATCCTCGACGCCGAGAGTATGGCGCTGGCCAACGCGATCGACGGGGTGCTCGAGGAGTACGGCGACGACGGCGACGTCAAGCCGGAGCTCCTGGAGTCGGTCCTCGAGATCGCCACCGATCCCCATGGCGACACGCGCGGGGCCGGCCGCCAGCTGCGCGCGCTGCGCACTGCGGTCGCCGAGGCGGCCGGCCGGCGCGGCCTGTGCATCGGCTCCGCCGGCACGCATCCGTTCGCCATGTGGGAGGAGCAGCGCGTGTCCGCACGGCCCCGCTACCGGGAGCTGATCTCGGCCCTGCGCTTCGTCGCGCGCCAGGAGATCATCTTCGGGCTGCACGTGCACGTGGGGCTCGACGACGCCGACAAGGCGATCCACGTCGCCAACGGCATGCGCGTGCACGTGCCGATCCTGCTCGCGCTGTCGGCCAACTCGCCGTTCTGGCGGGCGGACGCCACCGGCCTGGCCTCCTCCCGGATGCCGATCTTCCGCGCCTTCCCGCGCGTCGGCATCCCGCCGTTCTACGACGGCTGGGAGGACTATGAGAAGCGGATCGGCTTCATGGTCGAGTCCGGCGTGATCGAGGACTACACGTACCTCTGGTACGACGTCCGCCCGCACCCGAACCTCGGCACGATCGAGGTGCGGGCGATGGACGCCCAGACCCGCGTGGAGCACACGCTCGCGCTCGCGGCGCTCATCCAGGCGATGGTCAAGGAGCTGGCCGAGCACTTCGACGCCGGCAAGCGGCTGGGCCGCTATCCGTACGAGATGCTCGACGAGAACAAGTGGCTGGCGGCCCGGCATGGGATGGACGGCGAGCTCGTCGACCTCCCCGAGCGCCGGCTCGTGCCTGCCAAGGAGCTGGCGAGACGGCTGTACGACCGCCTGCGCGAGCACTCCCAGGACCTCGGGTCGGCCGCCGAGCTGGAGGCGATCCAGGACATCCTGCACCACGGCAACGGCGCCCAGCGCCAGCGAGTCGTGTACGAGGCGAATCACGACTACGGCGAGGTCATGCGAGAGATCGTCGAGGCCACCAAGCCGTAGCCGTAGAATCGAATGCCCATGGCGAGCGGTCCGGACCTCTTCGTCGTCTGCAAGAAGTGCGGCTCGGAGGTGTCCCCGTACATCACCGAGTGCCCGTACTGCGGCACACGGCTGCGCAAGCGGGCACCGAAGCTCGAGCGCGGCGGGGTCGCGGCCGAGCCGAAGACGACGCGCCGGCGCCGGCCGTCGCTCGGCCGCCTGAAGCCCGGCGAGATCCCCGGCATCCGGGCCGACCGGCGTCCCTACGCCACGATCGCGATCGTCGTCTCCTCGGTCCTGCTCGCATTGGGCTGGCGTGCCGGCCTGTGGAGCGTGAACGAGCTCGCGCTCACCGCCGGCACGACGGACGAGTACTACCGCACCGTCACCACGCTGTTCGTCTACACGCACACGGGCTACGAGGTCGTCGCGCTCGCGGCCACCTTCCTGTTCGGCTGGCTGCTGGAGCGCCGGCACGGCTTCTGGGCGCCGCTGCTGGTGTTCGTGCTCGGCGGGGCCGGCGGGATGCTGCTCGCGATCGCGGGCGACGACGTGTTGATCGCGATCGGCGCCAATGGCGGCGCGCTGGCCCTGCTCGGCGCCTGGGCGATGCGCGACGTGCTCGGCCGCCGGCGCGGCCGGGATGACGGCTCGGACCTGCTCGGCGCGCTCGCGATCGCCGCCGTGCTGATCCTGCTCCCGCTCGCCTCCGACGAGGCCAGCGCGCTGGCCGGCCTCGGCGGCGGGCTGATCGGCGTGATCCTGGGCCTCGGCCTCGCCCGGCTGCCCGAGCGCTAGCGGCGCCTATGATGGCGGGCCGTGCCCGCGCACTCCGACGCCGAGATCGACGCAGCGATCGAGGCGCTGAGCGATCCGCAGCGCCTCGAGGACGCGCAGCGGCTGGTGGCGGCCAAGGCGCCCCAGCTCCAGCGGATCCTCGACCAGGCGCTCGAGGCGGCGGACTGGTTCGGCTCGGCCCACCAGGCCGAGGTGCTCAAGGCGACCGGCCGGCCGGATCCCGACGAGCGGCTGGCCGCGGTGCGGACGCTCGTGGCCGAGGAGACGCGGGTGAGCATGCTCGTGGGCGTCGCCGTCGGGTACGAGCTGGCCCAGATGCTGACGAAAGGAGACTCCTGATGGCAGTGGACATCCGGTTCCTCGGGCACGCGTGCTTCGAGCTGAAGGCGGCCGGCACGACCGTGCTCGTCGACCCGTTCCTGAGCGGCAACCCGAAGGCGGCGGCCTCGGCCGGCGACCTGGAGCCCGACGTCATCCTGCTCACCCACGGCCACGCCGACCACATCGGCGACACTGTCGCCATCGCGCGGCGCACCGGGGCGACCGTGCTGGCGATCGTGGAGCTGGCCAACGAGATCGGCGGGCAGGGCGTCGATGTCGTCGACCCGAACATCGGCGGCACCGTGAAGTTCGACTGGGGCTGGGTGAAGCTCACGCCGGCGTGGCACACCGCCGTCTCGCCCAGCGGCACGCCGCACATGCCGGCCGGCCTGCTGATCGGGATCGGGGACCGGCTGGTCTACCACCTCGGCGACACCGCGCTGTTCAGCGACCTTCAGCTGATCGCCCGCCGCGGCGACCGCGTGGACGTCGCGCTCGTGCCGATCGGCGGCCATTACACGATGGATCGCATCGACGCGGTCACCGCGGTGGAGTTCGTCCAGCCGCGCCAGGTGATCCCCTGCCACTACAACACGTTCCCGCCGATCGAGACCGACGCGCAGGCGTTCAAGGCCGAGGTCGAGGCCGGCGGGTTCGCCGACGAGGTCGTCGTGCTCGATCCGGGCGCCACGCACCAGCTCACATGACCCACGCGATCGTGCTCATCGAGGCCGAGCGCTCGGCGATCGAGAAGCTCGGCGGCGCGCTGGCCGACGTGGAGGGCGTGGCCGAGGCCTACTCCGTGACGGGGGAGTGGGACTTCGTCGCGATGCTGCGCGTGCGCGACCCGCAGGAGGTCGCCGAGGTGGTGACGCACCGTTTCGCCGGCCTCGAGGGGATCCGGCGTACGCACACGCTGGTGGCCTTCGAGGTCTTCTCCCAGCACGACCTCGAGGCGCTCTTCTCGATCGGCAATTGACGTCGCGTTCGGCGCGGTCGCCGACGGCGTCCTGCGCCCGCCGTGGATGCACGGCGACGACGAGGAGAGCACGATCTTCGGCGTCTCCGTCGCCGAGACCCGGGCGTTCGCGCTGCGGGCGCTGGAGCGCCGGATGAAGGTCATCGGGCTGCTCCAAGCGGCTTAGTGAATCCGCGCACCGAGGGGGACGGGGGTGTCGGGCGCCAGCAGGATGATCCGGTCCTCGTCGTCCGACGCGCCGAGGCAGAGGACCTCTGACAGGAAGGGTCCGATCCGGCGCGGCGGGAAGTTCACGACCCCCACCACGAGCTTGCCCTCGAGCTCCTCCCGCGCGTAGTTGGTGATCTGCGCCGACGAGCGCTTGACGCCGATCTCGGGGCCGAAGTCGATCGTGAGCTTCCAGGCCGGCTTGCGCGCCTCCGGGAACTCGTCCACGCCGACGACCCGGCCGACCCGCATGTCGACCTTCAGGAAGTCGTCGAACGAGATCATGGCCGCGGCAGACTACCGGCCGCGCACGGGGGCGTCGCGCCTAGCGGGCGGACTCGTAGTCGGTCGTGCGCTCGGGCGCAGGCTCGGTAGACGGCTCGGGCGTCGGCTCCGGATCGGCGGGCTGCTCCGGCTCCGGCTCCGGCTCGGGCTCGGGAGTCGCCGTCGGCGCCGGCTCCGGCT
>JBOGYU010000304.1:0-5865 GCA_050696935.1 Solirubrobacteraceae bacterium
CCGTCGGCGTGCTCGACCCGCACGCGCCAGCCCGCCTCCTCGAGCGCGCGCACGATGATTCGCGCGTGCGCGGCGGGCACGTCGAGGAGCAGGGCGCGGAGCGACCGGTGCGGCCTCACCCCCTCAGCATCGGCGCGCAGGCGGGGCGCTTGAGCCTGGTACCGGCATTCGCAAGTACGCACGGTTCCGGCGGCCGCCGATCACCGCCTGGCGCCACCCGGTGACCGGTATGTGCCCCGGCACACTTCCGGATCACCGTGCGGCGCCAGCCGGCGCCGGCGACCACCGGCGACCGCACGTACTTCCGAACACCGGTACTAGGTGCGCTCGGCGCGCAGCCGGTCGGTCATGGCCGCCGGGGCCAACGCGTCGCCGAACAGCCGCCCCTGGGACAGCGGGCAGCCCTGGGCGGCCAGGAAGTGCTGCTGCACGGTCCGCTCGACGCCCTCGGCCACCGTCGTCATCCCGAGCGCGTCGGACAGCGCGATGACGGCGCGCACGATCGCGCCCGCCTCCGGGTCCTCCGGGATCTCGCGCAGGAACGAGCGGTCGATCTTGAGCATCTGCACCGGGAGTGCCCGCAGGCGGGAGAGCGACGACCAGCCGGCCCCGAAGTCGTCGATCGCCAGCTGGAGGCCGAGTGCGCGCAGGTCGCGCAGCAGTGGGCCGATCCGCTCGGGCTCGCGCAGCGTGGCCGACTCGGTCAGCTCCATCGTCAGGATCGCCGGGTCGACGCCGGCCGCGCGCAGCCGCTCGCCCAGCTCGGCGGCGAAGTCGGGCCGGTGCAGCTCGCGCGGGGAGACGTTGAACGAGACGCGGGGCTCCAGGCCCTCCTGGCGCCACTCGGCGATCTGCGCCGCCAGCGCGTCGATCACCCACGCGCCGATCGGGTCCAGCAGGCCCATCTCCTCGGCGGCGGGGATGAAGCGGTCGGGGTGGATGAGCCCGCGCTCGGGATCCTCCCAGCGCAGCAGCGCCTCCATCGAGTGCAGCCGGCCGCTGCCCGTCCACACGATCGGCTGGTAGTGCAGCGCCAGCTCGCCACGGGCGATCGCGCGGCGCAGGCGCGAGGAGAGCGAGAGCCGCTCGAGCGGGTTGTGGGTCACGCCCGCGTAGACGGTCGCCGCGGCCCGCCCGCGGCCCTTGCTCTGGTACATCGCGGCGTCGGCGTGCTGGAGCAGCGCGTCCGGCCCGTCTGCGTCCTCGGGGAAGATCGAGATCCCGATGCTCGCTTCCACGTGGAACTCGGCGCCCGTGACCGTGAACGGCTTGGCGAGCCGCCCGGCCAGCTCGTGCGCGGCCCCGCGGGCGGCGCGCTCGGCGTCGGCGTGCGGGAGGTCGGGCAGGAGCATCAGGAACTCGTCGCCGCCATGGCGCGCGAGCATCCCCTTCTCGCCCTCCGAGCCCCGCAGCCGCCCGGCGATCCGGCGCAGCAGCCGGTCGCCCGCGGCGTGGCCGAGGGAGTCGTTGACGAGCTTGAAGTTGTCGAGGTCCACCAGCAGCAGCGCCACGGCGCGCCGCCGCCGGCGGGCCCGCGTGACCGCGGCGCGCAGGCGCGACTCGAGCTGCAAGCGGTTGGGCAGCCCGGTCAGCGCGTCGTGGAACGCGAGCCGGTGGACCTCCTTCTCGGCGCGATCGCGCTCGAGGTCGGCGGTCCGCTGGCGGGCCGTGACGTCGACGAGCACCCCCGCGTAGCAGGAGACGTCGCCGTCGGGACCCGGCACCGGGGTGACCGTCAGCTCGTTCCAGAACGCCGTCCCGTCGCGCCGGTGGTTGCGCAGCGTCACCCGGCAGGGCCGTCCCTCCGCGAGCGCCGCCCGCAGCTCCTCCAGCGGCGCCGGGTCGGTCTCCGGGCCCTGCAGCACGCGGCAGTTGCGGCCCAGGACGTCGTCCGCGGCCCAGCCCGTCAGGCGCTCGAACGCGGGGTTGACGTAGACGAGCGGCAGGTCGTCCTCGGCGGCGTCGGCGAGGCACACGGCGACCCCCAGCGCGTCGAGCGTCCGGACGTCCTCGGGCGCCCTCGAGAGGGTTGACAGGGAAAAGCGCTTCGGCGGCACCCCTCGGGGAGCCTACCTGCCATCAGGCCGCGAGGTCGATCATCACGTCGCGCAGGCCGCCGGACACGTGGCCCTCGTCGAGCCTGCGGGCGAATGTGCGCATCAGCCGCCGTGCGGGCTCGTTGTCGGCCAGCATCGTGGCGGCGAAGCGGCGGATGCCGGCGGCGCGCGCCGCGTCGGCCAGCTCCAGCGCCAGTGTGCGGCCGAGGCCGCGGCCCTGCCACGGGTCGCCGACCACGATCGCCATCTCGGCCGTGTCCGGGCTGTCGGGCAGGCGGACGCAGAGGGCGACCGCGACGAGCTCGTCCGGGTCGGCCTCGAGCACCGCGACCAGCGCGATGTGGTTGGAGCCGTCCACCTCGGTCAGGTAGCGCAGCTCCGCGCTCGTGAAGCGCGGCTTGGCGGCGAGGAACCGCTTGCGGATGCTCTCGTCGCTCAGCCGCCGCAGCCCGCGGGCCAGGCGATCCTTGTCGCCCGGCTCGATCGGCCGGATCCGTACGGCAGGGAGCACGATTTCATTTTACTACCGACTGTCGACCGGCACGTAGTCCCGCCCGCGTTCGCCCGTGTAGACCTGGCGCGGGCGGGCGATCTTCTGCTCGGAGTCGTCGATCATCTCCAGCCACTGGGCGATCCAGCCGGAGGTGCGCGGGATGGCGAACAGGACGGGGAACATGCCGACGGGCATCCCGAGCGCCTCGTAGATGAGGCCCGAGTAGAAGTCCACGTTCGGGTACAGCTTGCGCTTGACGAAGTAGTCGTCCTCGAGCGCGATCTTCTCCAGCTCGAGCGCGATGTCGAGCAGCGGGTTGGTGCCCGTGACCTCGAACACCTCGTCGGTCGCCTTCTTGATGATCTTCGCCCGCGGGTCGTAGTTCTTATAGACCCGGTGGCCGAAGCCCATCAGGCGCTCCTTGCCGTCCTTCACGCTCTGCATGAAGTCGGGGATGTTGTCCGTCGACTCGATCCGCCGCAGCATCCGCAGCACCTGCTCGTTCGCGCCGCCGTGCAGCGGGCCGTAGAGGGCGCCGACTCCGGCCGCCACGGCCGAGTACGGGTCCACCTGGGAGGAGCCGACCGAGCGCACCGCCGCCGTGGAGCAGTTCTGCTCGTGGTCGGCGTGCAGGATGAACAGGATGTCGAGCGCGCGCTCGAGCCGGGGGTCCGGCTCGTACTTGAGCTCGGTCATCTTGTAGAGCATGTTCAGGAAGTTGCCGGGGTAGCGCAGGTCGTTGTCCGGATAGACGTACGGCTGCCCCATGTTGTGGCGGAATGCGAACGCCGCCAGCGTCGGCATCTTCGCGATCAGCCGGATCACGTGGGAGTAGCGGATGTCCGGGTCCTTGATCTGCGCGGCGTCCGGATAGAAGGTGGAGAGCGCCCCGACGGAGGAGAGCAGCATCCCCATCGGGTGGGCGTCGTAGCGGTAGCCCTCCATGAACTTCTTCACGTTCTCGTGCACGAACGTGTGGATGGTGATCTCGTGCTCCCACTCCTCGAACTGCGCCTTCGTGGGCAGGTCACCGTGGACGAGCAGGTAGGCGACCTCCAGGTAGCTCGAGTGCTCGGCGAGCTGCTCGATGGGGTAGCCGCGGTACTCGAGGATGCCCTTGTCGCCGTCGATGAACGTGATCGCCGACCGGCACGACGCGGTGTTCATGTACGCCGGGTCGTAGGTCATCAGGCCGAAGTCGTCGTCCTGGACCTTGATGTCGCGCAGCGCGAGCGCGCGGACCGTCCCGTCCTCGATCGGCACCTCGTAGGTGCGGCCGGTCCGGTTGTCCGTGATCGTGAGCGTCTCGGACGCCGTGGCTACGCCGTCACCGCTCGTGGTGGTCTGTTCCTCGGTGCCCATGCCTCACATTGTGGGGCACGCGCGCGTCGGGCGCCTCTATCCGGTCAGGACGGCCGCCGCCATCGTCGCGACGACGAGCAGCGCGGCCAGGCCCATGACGGCTCGGGCCCCGCCTTTGGTGGGCGGGAAGGTCTCGTGGCCCCTGATGCCGATCGCGGCGATCACGACGGCGAACGCGGCGAGCACGCCGCCCAGGATGTAGAAGGGGACCTTCGAGGTCTCCTCTTCGGCCGCCTCGACGGCGAGAGCGATCAGCGCCTGCAGCACGGTCGCGGACGCTAGCGCATGTAGCGCGACTCGGTTGCGGCCACCTGGCCCTGGTAGTGCGAGCCCAGCGCCTCCGAGCCGTACGGCCGCTCGGCGGGCGCATCGAGCGCCATGAACGAGAGCTGGGCGATCAGCAGCTCGGGATACAGCTTGATGGGGACTCGGGTGAGATTGTTGAGCTCCAGCGTGAGCGTGCCCTTCCACCCCGGATCGATGAACCCGGCGGTGGCGTGCACGATCAGGCCGAGTCGGCCGAGCGAGCTGTTGTGCGTCGGGATGAACGCCTCGGTGACGAGATAGACACCCCGTGGCGAGGCCACTTCGATACAGCGCACAGGGACGCTATGCGTCGGCCGGACGTCGACGATGGTCCGCCCCATATAGAAGCGACCACCGAGCTTCTGGCGGGCGAGCTTGCGCGGCAGGCGGAAGACCGCCTCGTGAGGGGTGAACTTCACGAGGAACGCGAGACCGCATGAGCGTCCATTCAACGTCACGGTCTTCATCGAGAGGTGAGGCTTGAAGCCGAGGCTCGCGGCGAGCTCGCAGTACTGGTCGGCGAGCCTGCCGTTCACAGTCGTGAGCTCGCAACGCCCGTACACGTCGGCGTGGCCGTCCGCGTCCATCAGCCCCTGGAGCAGCGCCCGCCGCTGCTCGACGCTGCCCTGGAGGTAATCGACCGGTATGTGCTTGTCGCCGAGGACGCCGAGCTCCCGCAGACGGCTGTTGAGTGAGTCGTTGGGGGTGTACCTGCCGCTCTGCGGGTCGCGCGTGTGCCCCACGCCTCCGACTCGGTATGCCAATGGGCCGGAGGCGTGCCGTACCGCGTAACCGGCGGCGACGATCTCGGCGAGGATCGGCTCGTCCACGGTGGTGATCTCGGCATTGGCGCTGGTGCCGTCGCCGAGCCAGACGCCCAGCACGTACGGATCCACGAGCAGATCCTTCTCGTCATATCGCACCGGTCCCGCCTGGACCACGTGGTGGTTGTACTCGGTCCGGCTGCAGCGCAGCGTTCGCTCGATCTCGCGCGTGCTGACCACCCGCGGCGGTGCGCCGCGGCGACGGTCGTTCTTCGTCAGCACCTCCCACTGATGGTCGATGTCGGCGACGATCGTGATGCCGTCAGAGAAGACCACCTCCCGGCATTCGCGTCCCTCCATGACGGGCGTGGCGGCGGCGATCGGCGTCGGCTCGCCCTCCGCGTCGAAGACGAGGTCGCCGACACGCAGGTCGCCCATCATGCGCCACCCGGCCGGTGTCGGCACGGGCGTATCGAGCGCCAGTGCCTTCCCCTCGATTCTCGCCACGACGTCGTTCGGCAGCTCGACCCACTCGAGCGTGCGGCCGAGGCAGAACTCGCCCGGGTGGATCACGAAGCCCTCCGAGCTCGCC
Source organism: Solirubrobacteraceae bacterium (assembly GCA_050696935.1). Taxonomy (GTDB): domain Bacteria; phylum Actinomycetota; class Thermoleophilia; order Solirubrobacterales; family Solirubrobacteraceae; genus DASSUW01. The sequence goes on from JBOGYU010000304.1 coordinate 5,575, forward strand.
TTGACCTCCTCTGTCAGGCCTTGGGGAGGCTCTCGCAGGTCGATCGCGGCGGCGCGGTGATTGTGGAAGACCCTGAAGGAGTCGCCGAGGCGCAGATCCACTGACGCCGGCTGGATCAGGCCGGGGTCCCATGGATCGATGACGATTCGCCCTTCGTCGACAAGGCGGCGGATCGTCCCGTCGGAGAGCACGGACGTCGGCACGACGACAGTGTCCCAGAGGGCGCGGTCGCTCAGCGCTCGTGCTCGCGGGCCCGGGCGGGCGCCGGGCGCCGGATGCGCGGCGGGGACG
>JBOGYU010000305.1:0-5819 GCA_050696935.1 Solirubrobacteraceae bacterium
CCGCCTGCACAGCGGCCGCGGAGGGCCACCAGGCCACCAACGCCCGGCTCCTCCATCTCCTGCACAGCACCGCATCCAGCGACTTGGTCTCCTACATCCAGCCTCCTTCAACGTTCGTGGCACACCTTTGGACGAGTAGCGAGAGCCCACGAAGCGCGGCTGGCGCTAGCGCATCCAGGCGATTGCGAAAGCGGAGGCCGTGACGGGGAACGCGGCGCGGCTGGTCAGAGCGCCCACGCTGTGCCTATGCAAGGCGCCGGGAGAGGAGGGACCTGGCGGCGCGGATGCTCCTCGTCCCGAGCAGTCGTCTCGTCGCCGTCGACCAAGATGCCTACTTGTCCACCGGAGCGCTAGAGCCAGGCACGTCCGAGAATTGTCCTTCTCGGACCTAGCTGGAGAAGCGGCGGTCTTCGCTGCTGAGATGCATGGAAAGCGATACCTACTGGCTGACCCCCGGCGCGCCGCCGGGAAGGAACCTGGCACCGCGGCGCTTGACGCATCAGATCGGCGACCTTAGCCAGGGCACCGTAGGATTGCGACCGTGCCGTTCACGCTCAGGAACTTCAAGGAGGACCTGGAGGACCTCGGGTCCAGGTTCGACGGCGCGCCGGACCTGGAGTTCCGCCTGGCGACCGAGGCGCTCGAGCTCGAGCAATCCGGCCTGGGCTACCAGCGCGTCCCGCCCGGCTATCGCTTTCCGTACGGCCACACGCACAAGAAGCAGGAGGAGGTGTACGTGGTCGTGCGCGGGAGCGGGCGGATGAAGCTCGACGACGAGATCGTCGAGCTCAAGGAGTGGGACGCGGTGCGCATCCCGCCCGGTACGTGGCGAGGCTACGAGGCCGGGCCCGAGGGCCTCGAGATCATCGTCATTGGCGCTCCCAATCTCGGCGAGGCTCCGCGTGAAGACGTCGAGGGCCAGCGCGACTGGTGGGCTGACTAGCGCCAGGTAGGTGAACATGAAGCGGAGAGAGGTAACTCACTCAGCCCGAGGGCAGTGCACGCTCCCCTTCTAGCCAGTAGACCAGCCAGAAGAAGGTCGATGACGGGTTGCGCTTTGGACGAATCGCAGCAGTGAGCCGCATCCTCGGCGATACGTCCGAGAATGCCCTTTCTCGACCGGCACGTTCCCCTTAGCAAGCACGGTCACCAGACGACCCGAGACCATGGAGTTCTGATCATGCGGAAGCTGATTGCGTGGGCGTTCATGTACTCGCTAGATGGCCTTCTCGCCGACGAGGGCACCGAGTACTGGCAGTTCTGCTTCGGCCTGCCCGTCGACCCGGCAGACCTGAAGCAGAAGATCGGCGTTTACCAGAGCGCGTACGCGCACATCATGGGCCGCGCCGCTTACGAGGGCATGGCCGGAGCCTTGCCGACGGCCGACCACCCGTTCACCGGCATCATGAACGCCGCGCGCAAGGTCGTCTTCTCCCGGACTCTGAGGACGGCCGAGTGGGCCAACACCACCATCGCCGCTGGTGACACGACAGAAGAGATCGACAAGCTCAGGCGAGGAGGCGACGGCCACATCGTGGTTTGGGGCGGCGTTAGCTTCTGGCGGTCGCTCATGCAACTCGACTTGATCGACGAGTTCCGCCTGGACTTGCACCCCTACGTTGCGGGCGAGGGTACCCGGCTGTTCGACGACGTCCCCAAGTCCTACCGGCTCGACCTGGTCTCCAGCACCGAGTTCAGCAACGGGACCGTCGGGCTGCACTACCGCCGGCACCGCTAAACCGTCGGCCGACATGCACGACGAGTGGCAATCAGGCGAGCGCCACGACCTGTCCGAGGGGTCCATGGCCCAACTCAAACCAACGTGCGATACGGGCGGTATCGCCGCGATCGACAGCGGCGAGTAGACACCGACGATCAACCTCAAAGCCCACCACTCCGCGAGGCACTGCCCTCGGACATGCGCCTCATCGCGAACTGATGGTGGCGTCGAGGTCCCCGCCGCCTCCCGCGGCGGATTCTCGGGACGTGTTCCGCGGCGTAAGCGAGAACCAAGCGCTACGGGGCCGGACACGTCCGCGCCAGCGCCGGTACAGAGGCGTTGTGCGACGTCGCACGCGCTGTGCAACATGGCAGCGGACGCCTGCACTTGTGAAGCAGCGAGCGCGCGTGCTGGGCGGCCACGACGCTCGCCTGGGACGACCAACGGAAGCGCCACTTGGCCGGACCCGTTGCGTCCGGTGCATAGGCACGACGTCGGCGCGTGCGAGCTCCCGATCGGAGGGAGCTCGAGCACCGTCGCTGTCGCAATGAGGCACGGGCGATAGCCCAGCGTATCCGCGAGTCACTGGCGCTTCGTTCCCGGAGCGGCAGCAGCAGATCGGCAGCGCCGCCGGACGTCACCTCGCCGCGGACCTGCCGATCCTCGCTCGTACAACGAGCCCGAGGAGGGGTCATGTCCGAGCTGCTGCTCGACCGCGCGGGTCGACGTCGATCGCCGGCGACGATGCCTGGCTTTCACGCCGGTCGACCACCGCGCAACAAGGGACTGCGCTACCCGGGCGATCCGCCGAAGGTGGAGGAGATCGTCGCCGTGATGCGCGCCGCCGGCGACGACACGCACGGCCGCCGGCTGCGCGGGCTGATCGTGATCCTGTGGCGAGCTGGGCTGCGCATCCAGGAAGCGCTGGCGCTCGCCGAGGCCGATCTCGATCAGCGACGCGGCGCCCTGCTCGTCCGGCGCGGCAAGGGAGGCCGTCGCCGCGAGGTCGGCATGGACGCTGGGGCTGGCAGGAGCTGCAGCCCTGGCTCGAGCTGCGGCTCCAGCTGCCGGTCGGTCCGTTGCTCTGCGTCATCAACGGTCCGACACGCGGCCGGCACTGGTCAAGCGCCGCCGCCCGAGCGGAGCTGCGCAGGACCGCCGTCCATGCGGGCGTCCGGCGCCGCTTCGCCCCGCACCAGCTCCGGCACGCCCACGCTGTCGAGCTCGCGCGCGAAGGCGTGCCCCTGATCGTCATCCAGCGCCAACTGGGCCACAGCAATCTCGGCATCACGTCCGTGTACCTGCAGGGCATCGACAACGCCGAGATCATCGAGACCGTCCATGCCCGCCGCCAGCCGATGATCCCCGTCAGCACATGCCTTCCGCGCTGAACCGCCTGGTCAGACACTGCTCGGTCGCGCGACGCGAGAGCCGCATCCTGTTGCTTGCGGGCATTCTCGTCTCGGCCCGCGTCGGATACCTTGCATCTCATGAGTCCGCTGTCGACCCGCCTCGCTCTAGTCTTGGTCGTGGCCGGGCTCGCGGGCTGCGGCTCCGGTGGAGAATCGAGCCTTGATTCGACACCCGAGAAGCTGGATGGGACCGAGTCCTACGAGTTCGAGCAAGACGACCTAGACGCGGCCGCCGGGGCGAACGACGCTGTCAAGGAGTACTGCGCCGACGCCGTCTCCGAGGCTCCGCGTTTGGGTTGCGAATCCCACGTCACCGACGAGGACCTCCCGTAGGTCCTACAGCTCCTCGTCGCGCGAAGCGGAAGTAGCAGGCCCCCAGAAGCCGGCGGCGCGCCGCGAGTCGGCGATGGTTCCGGCCGCCATCCGAACCGGGCGACTTGTCATAGTCCCCGACGACAGGCGCGAAACCAGGGAGGTTCCATGAATTTCAAGAGCCTGCAACGCAAGGCGAAGCAGCTGATTGACAGGCGCGGCGGCACCGACAGCTTCAAGGCGGACGCCGAGGAGCTCAAAGACATCGCCAAGGGCCCCGGGAGCCTTGCTGACAAGGCTAAGCGAGCTGGGGACGCCCTGAAGGAGCCGGGTGGCAAGCGCCCCGACACCCCCGCAAGCCGGCACTCGCCCGCCACTGACGAGCCCGCCCCGCCGGAGCGGACCGCTGAGCCGTCCGCGCCGACCGCCGACGCGCCCGACACATCGAAGCCCAACCATCCGCCCGGCGCCTAAGCCCGCTTCCGGACAACCGCTCCGCGGCGGCGGTTGCGACCGCCCCCACCTTTGCGACGACGCTGCTTGCCGCGAAAAGCGCGAGCGCCGTCGAGCGGCCGGGCCGGGACCACTGCGGACGGTCTGCGACGATCGGTCCGTGAGTCGACGCGACCTTGCCCGCATCCTTCACGCGCTGTGTCGCCTATCGAGCGGAGACCCAGACGTCGGAGTCCCTGTGCGCCGACATCGACGAGGCAATCGGTCGCGGACACGGCGACATGCGCACGCCGCGCAACCTGCAGTCGCTGAGCGAAGAGCGCCTCGCGGTGCGGTTACGTGAGGGCACCTGGCCGCAGGGCATCGCCTGGTTGAAGCAGGACCGTGAGCTCTCCGACCGCTGAGTCGAGTCCCTCGGTGCGGCGCCTGCGCAGCGAACTCAACGCTCTGCCCAGAGGCCTACTTCTTCTGGAGCGGAGCGGCCAGCGCGCTGTACCCGACGGTCTCGATCCCGGCGCGCCCGCGGCTCGGCGGCACCGGCCATGCTGGCGAGCGCGCAGTGCCAAGCTCGACGGGATCGCCGACCCACAGGCGGTGCCGAGTGACGCCCGACGCTCATCGTTTGCGGGTCACAACCGGGACGGGCGACACGACCCGACGGGGCCACTAGTCTGACCGTCGGGTCATGCGGGTCGCCGCCTCGGGTGCCCGAGCCGCCCTGCCGCTTGCCCGAGCATCCCAACACGTCACCGCCGGAGCCCTCGGGGCCGAGGTACAGCGCCCGCGTCGCGCTGAGTTGCGAGCACGGCCACGCGCCCGGGCAGGTCCTTCACGCGCTGCAGGAGCTGCGCTCGGTCATCGACGACAGGCTGCGCGGCGACCTCGGCGGCCGATATGACCGGCACAGTGCGCAGTCCGTCGGCACCGACAAGCTGACGGTCACCTTCATCCTCTGCGCCACCACGCATGCGGACGCCATTCGCTCGGCGGGACTGGCCGCCGCGACACTCGCCGAGCTCCTGATCGACCACGCGGCCGGCGTCGACCTCTCGGGCGTCGCGCTTGTCGTCCGCGCTCAGTAGGTAACGGCGTCGGGCGACGCGACCGCGGTCCGCAAGTCCGGCCCTCTGCGACCGCAGCGGTGAGTCCTGCGGTGCGGAGCGAGCGTGCGCGTGGGCTGCTGCACCCGGTTCACGCACGGGCGTGCGGGTTCGCGAGTAGGCTCGGTGGACGAGGTCCTTTCGCGAAGGCCAGCTCGTGACGCTCGTCGGAGAAGGCGGCCCGCTCGACGGCATCGTGGTCCACGCAGCGAGCTTGGTGAAGATCGAAGTCGCCGTCCACGGACGCTGACCGCGGACCGGTGTTCCGCACCGTCCATCCGAAGACGCTGAGGGAACGCCGCATGGCCGGCGAACACGATGACGCGCTGCGCCGCCTGATACTGCGGACATCGTACGCAGGTCGCGCCGGCCCGCGCAGCGGACCCGGAGCCGGGCACGCGCATCGTGGTCACTCGCAGGCGTCCGGGCACCGCACCACCGGCAAGTAGGCCGGCGGCGCCAGGCCGCCGCCGACAGCCTCATCGCCAGTCGGAGCCGCCAGTGCCTCGCAGACCAGGGGCCGGCGGCGACGCCAGCGGCCCGAGCCCGATCAGGGCCGCGGCCATCCTGCACGGCTACTGGGCGAGCACTCGCAGCCGTTGGTGGTCGGGGCGCCGCCCGGTTTCGCGCAAAGCAGCTGCGAGCTCGAGGCCACATCCGCCCTCGTTCGGGGGCTTGCTGTTTGGATCGGGAGGTGACGTCCCGCGCGGTAAGGAGGCTCCGACCGGCAGCGAGCTGACCCGTCGAGCTGCTCGGCGAGTAGACGGTCGCCGTCGGTGCTCGACGGTTCGCGGCAGCAGTGAGCTTGGCCGCGGCTTGAAG
>JBOGYU010000306.1:0-5777 GCA_050696935.1 Solirubrobacteraceae bacterium
GTCCCCGGCGGCCGGCGAGACGGCGTGCGCGAGCAGCCCGCCGCGCGCGCGCAGCTCGTGGGCGAGGCGGTCGAGCGCGGGCGTCATGAATCTGCTCCCCATGGCCGCGCCTCCATCGGCGCCTCGATCGAGCCGGGTGGCCTCATCGCGCGGTTTCTGCGAACGCCGCTGTGGCGGCCTCGACGGTCCGCGTCAGGTGGTCGCTCGTGTGGGCCAGCGAGGGGAACCAGGCCTCGAACTGCGAGGGCGGCGGGTAGACGCCGCGGGCCAGCAGCGCCCGGCACCAGGCCCCGTAGGCGTCGGTGTCGCAGGCGGTCGCGGCGGCGTAGTCGGCCGGCGGCTCGGCCGCGAAGAAGACGGTCAGCAGGCCGGTGGTGTGGACCACCGAGACCGGCCGGTCCCCGGCCGCCTCGCGCAGCCCGTCGGCCAGCGCCGTGGTGGTGGCCGAGAGCGCCACGTAGGCGCGCTCGTCGAGCCGCTCGAGCGTCGCCCGGCCGGCGGCCACCGCGAGCGGGTTCCCGCTCAGCGTGCCGGCCTGGTAGACGTCGCCCGCCGGGGCGACCAGGCCCATCAGCTGCGCCGAGCCGCCGTAGGCGGCGGCCGGCAGCCCGCCGCCGAGCACCTTGCCCATCACGGTCAGGTCGGGCAGCACGCCGGTCAGGTCCTGCGCGCCGCCGGGGGCGATCCGGAAGCCGGTGATCACCTCGTCGAAGATCAGCAGCGCGCCGTGCTCGGTGCACAGCTCCCGCAGCAGCTCGAGGATCCCGCAGGCCGGCGGGACGAGGCCCATGTTGGCCGGGTACGGCTCGCACAGCGCGGCGGCGAGCTCGTGCTCGGCGAATGCCGCCCGCAGCGCGCCGGGGTCGTTCCACGGCACGATCACGGTCTGGGCGGCGGCCGCGGCCGGCACGCCCGGCGAGGCGGGGATCCCCTGCGTCGCCAGCCCGGAGCCGGCCTGCGCCAGCAGGCCGTCCACGTGTCCGTGGTAGGCGCCGGCGAACTTGAGCACCTTCTCGCGCCCGGTGGCGGCGCGCGCGAGCCGGATCGCGCTCATCGTCGCCTCCGTGCCGGAGGAGGTCATGCGCAGCATGTCCACGGCCGGCATCCGGGCCGACACCAGCTCGGCCAGCTCGACCTCGCCCGCCGTCGCCGCGCCGAAGCTCGTGCCCTGCCAGGCGGCCTCCACGACCGCCTCGACCACGTCCGGATGCGCGTGCCCGTGGATCAGCGGGCCCCACGAGCAGACGTAGTCGACGTACGTGTTGCCGTCGACGTCCGTGATCTCCGCCCCCGCCGCGCGGTCGATGAAGATCGGGTCGCGGCCGATCGAGCGCATCGCCCGCACGGGCGAGTTCACCCCGCCCGGGAGCACGCCGCGGGCCCGCCGGTACAGCTCCGCCGAGCGGGTGTCCGACAGGGACGACGTGCTCAGCTGCGCTCCTCCTCCCAGCGGCGGAAGTCGTCGGTGAAGTAGAGCATCCGGACCTTCTTGAACTCGGTGGAGGAGTACAGCGTCGCGCGCTCCGTGATGCCCGTGGCCTCGGCGATCGAATCGAGGATCGCGTCGCACTCCTCCTTCGAGCGCCCGTGGGCCATGGTGAAGACCGAGTACGGCCAGTCCGGGTAGGTCGGCCGCTGGTAGCAGTGCGAGACGCCGCGGAACGCCGCCATCCGCCGCCCGGTGTCGAGCACCTCGTCCTCCGGCACGTTCCAGACGCCCATCCCGTTGGCGGAGAAGCCCGCGCGGCGGTGGTAGAGGATCGCGGCCACGCGCCGGAGGCCGCCGCGCTCGCGCAGCGACTCCAGGCGGCGCAGGACCTCCTCCTGGGGGACGCCGAGGCGCCCGGCGGCGGGCGCGTACGGCTCGGGGACCACTGGCATCGGCCCCTGGGTGGCGACGATGGTGGCGATGTCGGCGTCCGACAGCTCGATCGGGTCGAGCTCGCGCGGCTCGACCGCCTCCCCGGCCGCCGCCAGGGCATCGGTCCCGCCCTCCATCTCGAGGTCCATGCGGATCTTGAACAGCTTCAGGGTCGGGAGCTGGCGGATCGACTGCGCGCCGGTCTCAGCCGCCAGCACGTCGAGCGTGCCGTCGAGCCCCAGCCGCGACCCCGGCTCGACCGCGATCGTGAACCACAGGTTGAAGTCGTGATTGCGCAGGTAGTTGTGGGTGACGCCGGGGTGGGCGTTGATGACCTTGGCGGCGCGGTGCGGGTGCTCGGCGTCGACCTTCGCCGCGACGAGCATCGACTGGTAGCCGAGCGCCCGGGTGTCGAAGATCGGCGTGATCTCGCGGATGATGCGCTTGTCGAGCAGGCGCCGGACGCGGGCCATGACCTGGTCCTCGGTCAGCCCGGCGAGGCCGGCGACGTGGGCGAACGGGCGCACGACCGGCTCGAAGCTGCCCTGCATCAGGTTGAGCAGCCTGCGATCCGCCTCGTCGAGGGGGATCGCGGCGCCGCCCCTGCGGGAGCGGGCCTTCACTGAAGCCATCGGGCGACGTCCTTCGCGTGGTAGGTGATCACGATGTCGGCGCCGGCGCGGCGGATGCCGGTCAGCGCCTCGAGCACGGCGGCGCGCTCGTCCAGCAGCCCCTGCGCCGCAGCCGTCTTGATCATGGCGTACTCGCCGCTGACGTTGTAGGCGGCGACCGGGAGGTCGGTGGTCTCCCGCACGCGGCGGATCACGTCGAGGTAGGGGAGCGCGGGCTTGACCATCACGATGTCGGCGCCCTCCCGCGCGTCGAGCGCCACCTCGCGCAGCGCCTCGCGCGCGTTGGCGGGATCCATCTGGTAGCCGCGGCGGTCGCCCTGCTGCGGGGCGGAGTCGGCGGCCTCGCGGAACGGCCCGTAGAAGGCGGAGGCGAACTTGGCGCTGTAGGCGAGGATCGGCGTCTCGGAGAGCCCGTGGTCGTCGAGCGCCGCCCGCAGGGCGCCGACGCGGCCGTCCATCATGTCGCTGGGCGCCACCGCGTCCGCTCCCGCCTCGGCCTGGGAGACGGCGGTGCGGGCGAGCAGCTCGAGCGTGGCGTCGTTGTCGACCACCCCGTCGGCGCGCAGCACCCCGCAGTGGCCATGGCTCGTGTACTCGCACAGGCACAGGTCGGCGATCACGAGCAGGTCCGGGTGCGCGGCCTTGATCGCCCGCGTGGCGAGCTGGATCACGCCCTCGTCGTCCCACGCGCCCGAGCCCTGCTCGTCCTTGTCGGCGGGCAGGCCGAACAGCAAGACCGCGGGGATGCCGAGCGCGGCTGCGGTCCCGGCCTCCTCCACGGCGCCGTCGATCGAGAGATGGTCGATGCCGGGGAGCGCGGCGATGGGCGTGCGCCGCTCGCCGCCGGCCACGACGAACATCGGGTACACGAGGTGGCTCACCGACAGCTCGGCCTCGCGCACGAGGCCGCGCAGGAGGCCGGTCTTGCGCAGGCGGCGGAGGCGCGTGGCGGGGAACACCCCACGACTATAGGGTTTCGCCCTCCGGTCGCCGGAAACCCCACCCGGCGACCTCCGTGCGATGTTACGGTCCGAATCGGCGGAGGCTGATCCGTGCCAGCGCCGCGAAGCCGGCGGTGAGCGCCAGCAGGTGCAGCAGCGGCACCCCGACCGGGCCGCCGTTGATCGCGCCGTCGAGCGCACGCAGCGACGGCTTGAACGGGAAGGCGCCCGAGACCGTGTTCACGACGTCGTAGAGCAGCGGGTCGACGCTCCCGGACGGGACGAGGGCGAGGAAGGCGATCGGGAGCGACAGCAGGAAGGCGAGCAGCGACGCGGCGCGGACCTCGCGCGCCAGCCCGCCGATCGCCACGCCCATGGCGGCGAACCCGAGCGCGCCGCCGGCCAGCGCGGCGATCCAGATCGGCGCGCGGCCCCAGTCCAGGCCGACGAAGAGCGCCAGCCCGCACAGCATCAGCAGCGTCACGGCCAGCGCGCACAGCGCGCTCAGGCCGATCTTCTCCCCCAGCAGCGCCGCGCGCGAGACCAGGCCCCTGACGAGCCGCCCGAACGCCTGCTCCTCGCGCTCGAGCGCCAGCAGCCCGGCCGCCAGCAGCAGCGTGACGAACATCAGCGAGACGGTCACCGCGACGGCCACCGCGAAGGCGTCTAGCGGCGTGCGGCTCCCCTCCACAACCCTCTGCTCGACGTGCACCGGGGCGCTGATGGTGGCGAGGATGGGCCGCGAGACGTCGAGGTTATCGGCCGCCAGCTCCGCGAACCGCGACACCTGCTCGAGCGCCACCCGCTCCGGCGCGTCGCGCGGCAGGCCGGCGACCACGCCGTCGATGATCGTCTGCGCGCGCCGCAGGCCGAGGATGTCGACCGAGCCGAGCAGCGGGAGCGCCACCTCGCCGCCCTGGACGATCACGTCGATGTAGCCGGCCGCCTCGCGCAGCACGGCGTCGGAGAGCGCGTCGTTGGCCTCGGCCAGCCGCGCCTCGATCGTGGCCTCCACGAACCGCCGCTTCACCGGGTCCTCGGCGTTGTAGTAGACCTCGACGGTGGGCGACTCGCCGCCGGAGAGCGCGAGGCTGGAGCGCAGGCGGTCGGTCGCGTCCTCCGGCAGGACCAGCGCGCCCAGCGCCTCGCCCGAGCGCACCTTCTCGATCGCCTCGTCGCGGCTGTCCACGCGGATCGGGTCGATCGACTCGAAGAGGCGCCCGGCGTAGTCGGCGACGTCGAGCGTCTGCCCGGCGATCGAGAACTGGCTGTCGCCGGGCTCGACGAGGTTGGCGAACGCGACCCGGGGGCGCTCCGGCCCGCCGGAGAGCGCAAAGCCGATCAGCACCGCGATCACCACCGGGTAGATCACGAGCAGCGCGACGAGCAGCGGCGAGCGGCGGAGGATCTGGAGGTCCTTGAGGAAGAGCCAGCGCATCAGTGGCCTCGCTCGTGGAGGAAGCGGACGAAGGCGGTCTCGAAGTCGGGCGCGGCGGAGTCGAGCTCACGCTCGAGGTCGGCGGGCGTGCCGGTGAACAGCAGCTCGCCGTCGGCCAGGACGAGCACGCGGTCGGCGTAGCGCTCGGCCTCGCCGACGTCGTGCGTGGAGAACACCACGGTGGTGCCGAGGGCGCCGATGAACTGCCACAGCCGCTCGCGCTGGCGCGGGTCCAGTGCCGCCGACGGCTCGTCGAGCAGCAGCACGCCCGGCTCGCCGAGCAGCCCGATCGCGATGTTCACGCGCTGGCGGTTGCCGCCGGAGAGCGTGGAGACCTCGTCGCCCGCGCGCTCGTGCAGCGCGGTCTGATCGAGCATCCGCGCGACCGTCCGTCCCACGTCCGGAACCCGTTCGAGCCGCGCGAACAGCCGCAGGTTCTCCGCGACCGAGAGCTTGGAGTACAGCGCCGGGTGCTGCGGCACCCAGCCGACCTCCTCCGGGCGCAGCGAGACCGACCCCGAGGTGGCGGGCAGCGCGCCGGCGAGGATCTGCAGCAGGGTGGTCTTGCCGGCGCCGTTCGGGCCGATCACCGCGGCGACCTCGCCGTCCTCGATCTCGAACGAGACGTCGCGCAGCGCGTCGCGAGTCCCATAGCGCTTGCTGACTCGCTCGGCAATCATGCTAAGGCGCTCGCACGAGCTTTCGAGTGCGCGTAAGCCGCATTCGATTATCTCGGAGCGGCCGAGGTGGCGGCGGCCTCGGCGTCCGGCTCGTCGAGCTCCGTCCCGCACGACCGGCAGATCGTCTCGCCCGCCACCCGGGGCGCGCCGCACTCCGGGCAGCGCTCGCCGGCCGGCGGCTCGCCCGCCGCCGGCAGGTCCCACGGCGCGAACCTGAAGTGGCGG
>JBOGYU010000307.1:0-5776 GCA_050696935.1 Solirubrobacteraceae bacterium
GCTGCGCATGAGCCCGAACCAGTGGCCGGCGCCTGCCGCGTCTAGAACGAGCGCGTTGTCGAACGCCGAGGTGTCCGCGCCCTATCGGAGCTCGCACCTTGCTTGCGCTTTCGCGTGCGAGCGACAGCGACGATCCTCCGGGACGCGCATCGTGCCGACCAGACGGACCGCTGCCCAAGGACTGCGGACGGCAACTCGTCAGACTCCGGCGCCGAGGCGGGCAGTAGCGGAGCCCTGGAGCGCGAAGCGCAGCGATCGTTGAGCGAGGTCCCCGGCTCGGCGGCTCCGCGGAGCCAGCGGAAGGGTGTCCGGGGACCGGGCTCCGATCGCGACGTCTCACGGTAGCCCGTACCCTCGCGCACCGCGGCTGTGCCTCCCTCCCGAGGCCGCACAAGGAGCAGGCGCCGAAACGATGATTCGGTGACTGGGCGGGCCGCGGCGTGGCCTCCCCGGCGCGCTCGGGCGCGAGGCAGCCGGGCGCGTGTCGGAGGGCTGGGCCGGTGTCTGCGAGCGCTGCGCCGGGAGGGCATGCCGCGGACCGGCCCCCAGCCAGGTAAGCAACGACGGCGACCAACGGCCGGCTTGCGCGAAGCCGGCAGCGTCGATCAGTGAGGGCCACGGGCGGACGAGACTCAGGCGGCTCGCAGGGACCACGGCTCCGGATGCGCCGCGAGCGCGCGCAGCGTGCGGCCCTCCAGGAGCTAGATGCCGAGCTCGCCCGCAACGAGGCGATACGCGCGGGCCTCGGCACGCCCGGCTCGAGCCGCCGGGCGTACACGACGGCCCGGGAGCTCGGGCCCGCTCGCGTCGACCTGACGAAGGCGCTGCGGCTCGCCGGCGAGCTCGAGGATGACGCGCTCGCGCGCCGGCTCGCCGAGGGCCGCTGAACCGCGGTGGTCATCGTCGACGCGAACGTGCTGCTGTACGCGGTCGACAGCGCGAGCGCGCACCACGACGAGAGCCGGTCGTGGCTCGACGCGTCGCTGGCCGGCGCCGAGGCCGTCGGGCTCGCCTGGATCGCGGTCCTGGCGTTCATCCGCGTGGGCACCAACCCGTCGATCTTCCCCACCCCGATGACCGCAGACGAGGCGACCGGCCAGGCCGAGGCGTGGCTCGCGGCCCCCGCGGCCGTCATCGCCCAGCCGACCGCACGCCATGCCGGCCTGCTCCGCGGGCTCCTGCGCGACACCGGCACCGCCGGCAATCTCACCGCCGACGCGCACCTGGCCGCACTCGCCATCGAGCACGGCGCCGGCATCGTCTCCTACGACCGCGACTTCGCGCGCTTCCCCGGCGTCCGGCACCGCCTTCCGGGCCATCCCGGGCTGATGTAGACACAAGTCGGATGTAAGCTGTCTACATGGCCGACGTCGGTGTCCGCGAGCTCAAGCAGCGACTCTCCGAATATCTCGACCGCGCGGAGCACGGCGAGCTGGTGCGGGTCACAGACCGCGGCCGTCCCAAAGCGCTGCTCGGGCCGCTTCCAGGGCGAGCCCGGGTCGAGGAGGGGTTGGCCGAGGGATGGATCACTCCGGCCTCGGGGGCGGCGCTCGGACGGACCCGGCGCTGGAAGAGTCGCCGGCGAGTGCTCGACGCTCTCGCCGAGGATCGCGGCGAATGAGCCTGTACGTGGATTCGAGCGCGCTGCTCAAGCGCTACGTCGACGAGCCCGACTCCAACGCGGCCGAGGCGATGCTGCGGAGCGATCCCTCGCTGCTGACCGCGCGGCACACGATCGTCGAGGTGCGCCGCAACCTCGCCCGCCTCCTCGAAGAGCGTGACGCAGCGACCGCCCGCACGGCCTTCGTGGAGGACCTCCGCGCCTTCTCGATCATCGAGTTGGACGGCGTCACCTGCGACACCGCCGCGGGGATCGCCGAGATGACCGGCGTCCGCACGCTCGACGCGCTTCACCTCGCGGCGGCCCAGCGCGCCGGCGGTCCCGCCCTCCCGCTCCTCACCTATGGCCTGCGCCAGGCGCAGGCGGCGCGCGGCCTCGGCTTCACCGTCGTGGGGGCCTGAGCACCGCTCAGGCGACGGCCGGCTGCGGCAGGGCGGCTGGCGACCACGACGAGCAGGCGATCCGGGCCGGCGTCCGCGAGCTCGCGAGGCGGTCCGAGCCGTCACGAGTCCTCGTCGTCCAGCAGCGCCGGATCGGCGATCGCGAACACGCCCGCGACGATGAACGCGAACAGCGCGAGCACCCCGACCGCGCGGGTGTACCAGGCGTCGAAGAGGAAGAGCAGGAGCGCCCCCGCGATGAACAGGACCGGGACGAGGCGGGTCATGGCTTGTCGATCGGGCGGAAGCGCTGGTCGAGCGGCTCGTACTCCTGGTCGAGCCGGCCCTGCAGGACGAGCCGGTACAGGTACCAGAGCGACGGCACGAGGACGAGGAACCCGAGCCCGACGCTCACGACCAGCGCCGTGAGCACCGCGTCGTCGGCGGCGCCGTCCTCGAGGCTGAGCTCGCCGGGCAGCAGGTCGGGGCTCTGGGCGAGCGCCCACCCGACGGTGATCGCCGCGACGGCGGCCGCGGCGCCGGCGCGCGCCGGCCCGAAGCGCCGGGTCCACACCAGGGCCAGGGTGGCCACGCCGGCGACGCCGGAGGCCACGAGCGCGACCAGCCCGCCGCCGGAGGTCAGGCCGTCGAACAGCGGCCGCGCGTCCGACCGGACGACCAGCACGCTCCCGAGCGCCGCCGCGCCGGTCACGACGCCCATCGCCAGCGCGCGGGCGCGGAACGCCTCCACCAGGTCCGGCTGCCCGGCCCGCACGGAGTCTCCCGCCAGGAACACGGCCGCCAGGTAGGCGCCGGTCAGCACGGCCAGTACGCCGATGGCGATCGACGTGGGGTTGACCCAAGCGCCCACGACGTCGCCCGCCACGTTGCCGACCGGCACCCGGCCGGACGCGATGCCGCCGACCGCCGCGCCGAGGAAGAACGGCACGAGCACCGAGGAGAGCGCGAAGGTCGCCCCGAGCACGCGCGCCTCGCGGATCGTCGCGGCCTGCCCCCGCAGGGCGAAGGCCGCGCCGCGGGAGATGATCCCGAGGGCGGCGGCGAAGAACGGGATCGAGAGCGTCGAGAACAGCGACCCGAAGGCGACCGGGAACGCGGTCCACACCATCACCAGCACGAAGATGAGCCACACGTGGTTGGCCTCCCACACCGGACTCATCGATCGCTGGACCATCCCGCGCACGCGCCCGCCGCGCTCGGCGCCGCCCGCGGTCAGGTCCCAGAAGCCGGCGCCGAAGTCCGCGCCGCCGAGCACCGCGTAGGCGGTGATCCCGAGCACGACGAGGCCGACGCAGATCTCGGGCAGCATCAGGAGACCTCCGTCTCCGGCGGCCGCGCGGTGAGGCGGCGCAGCAGCCACGCGAGCGCGGCGCCGAGCCCCAGGTACACCGCGACCAGCGCGGCGAAGCCGACCTCGAGGCCGTCCGAGGCGGTGACCGCGTCGCGCGTCCGCATCGTCTCGTAGACGATCCACGGCTGGCGGCCAACCTCGGTGGCGACCCAGCCGGCGATCAGCGCGACGAGCGCCAGCGGCCCGGCCGCCATCACGGCGCGGTAGAACCAGACCGAGCGCGGCAGCCGCCGGCGCCGCCACCAGGTGAGCAGGAAGACCGCCGACAGCGCGGCGAGCGCGGTCCCGATCCCGACCATGGCCTGGAAGGCGTAGCGCACGAGGTTGACCGGCGGCCGGTCCTGCGCCGGGACGGAGTCGAGCCCGGTCACGGTCGCCGTCGGGTCGTGGTGGGACAGCAGCGAGAGCAGGTACGGGATCTCGACGCCGTAGCGGACCTCGCCCCGCTCCGCGTCGTAGAAGCCGCCGATCGTGAACGGGGCGGACTCGGTCGTCCGCGGGAGGCCCTCGAACGCCGCCAGCTTGACGGGCTGGCTCGCGGCGACCTGGCGGCCCGCCCAGTCGCCCACGGGGCCCTGGGCCAGCGAGGCGAGCGCGGCGAAGCTGAGCGCCACGACGAGACCGGTGCGGTGGTAGGCGTCACGCCGCCCGCGCAGCCGCGCGGAGGCGTACACGCCGGCGACGATGAACCCCGCGACGATGTAGCCCGCCAGGTACATGTGCACGAGCTCGTGCCACAGGTGGTCGTTGAGCAGCGCCTCCCACGGGCGCGGGTCGCGCACCGCTCCCGCCACGACGTCGAAGCCCTGCGGGCTGTTCATCCAGCCGTTGACCGCGATCACGTTGAACGAGCCGGCGAGGCCGGACACGACGATCGGGATGCCCGTGAGGAAGTGCGTGCGGCGCGGCAGCCGGTCCCAGCCGTAGACGTAGATGGCGATGAAGATCGCCTCGACGAAGAACGAGATCCCCTCGAGCCCGAACGCGAGCCCGAACACCTCCCCGAACGTGGCCATGAAGTCCGGCCACAGGAGCCCGAACTCGAACGACAGGATCGTGCCGGTCACGACGCCGATCGCGAACGTGATCAGCGCGACCTTCGACCACCGCTTCGCCAGCGCCTTGTAGTGCGGCGCGCCCGTGCGCAGGTACAGCCCGTGGACGAACAGGAACATCGCCGGGAACGAGATCCCGAAGCACACGATCGGGATGTGGACGGCGAGCGAGAGCGCCTGCATCCGGCGTGCCTCGAGCGCGTCCGGCGCGGGGTCGTCCCCCAGCACGCCGACGACGCGCTCGGCCACTGCGAGGAGCCCCGCCGGGTCGGGCATCAGCCCACGGTAACGGCTCGCGCCATCATGTCGGCATGGTCAGCGAGCCGGCACTCGTGGTGGTCGACGTCCAGCGCGGCTTCCACGACCCGGTGTGGGGCCGCCGCGACAACCCCGACTGCGAGCGCAACATCGCCGCGCTGGTCGAGCGCTGGCGCGAGCAGGGGCGGCCGGTCGTGTTCGTCCGCCACGACTCCGACGAGCCGGGATCGCCGCTCGCGCCCGGCTCGCCCGGCAACGCCCTGGACGAGGACGTGCTCACCGGCGAGCCGGACCTCCTGGTCACGAAGTCCGTCAACTCCTCCTTCCACGGCAGCCCCTCCCTGCAGGACTGGCTCGACGGCCGCGGCGTCCGCACGATCTACGTCTGCGGCATCACGACGAACCACTGCTGCGAGACGACCGCCCGGGTCGGCGGCAACCTGGGCTACGACGTGCAGTTCGTGGTCGACGCGACGCACACGTTCGACCGCCGGCACCCCGGCGGCGCCCTCGTCCCGGCCGAGCAGCTCGCGCACGTCACCGCCACGAACCTCCACGGCGAGTTCGCCACGGTCATCGACACCGCCACGGCGCTGTCGCGCCCCCGGAACTGACGAGCTTGACCCGGGGGGCGGCGGCGCGAGACAATCGCGCGCGGATGCCGCCCGCCGCCCGCGTCGGAGACATGCACGTGTGCCCCATGGTGACGCCCGGCACGCCGCCGGTCCCGCACGTGGGCGGGCCGATCCTCCCCCCGGGCGCCGTGACCGTGCTGATCGGCGGCGTGCCGGCGGCGCGCATGGGCGACATGTGCGTCTGCACGGGGCCGCCCGACTCGATCGTCGTGGGCTCGCCCAAGGTGCTGATCGGCGGCAAGCCCGCCGCCCGGATGGGCGACAGCACGGCGCACGGCGGCACCGTCACCGTCGGCTTCCCCAAGGTGATGATCAACTAGAGGGCGTGCCCAACGCCCGCTACCACGCCCACCGGCTCGTCTTCCGCCACCTCGGCGTTCCGCCCCGCACGATGCGGCCGTACGCGCTGCCGGGCGCGGCCGGGCTGCACGAGCGGCGCTGGCGGCGGATGGTCG
>JBOGYU010000308.1:0-5737 GCA_050696935.1 Solirubrobacteraceae bacterium
GGCGACGCCCCGCCGCGCGCCGACGCGCTGCCCGCCTACCGCCGCCTCGTCGCCGGCCTCCTCGCCGCCGCCGCGCAGGAGGGCGCGGACGTGCGCTACCTCAGCCCCTGGAACGAGCCCAACCACCCGTACTTCCTCGCCCCGCAGCGCCCGGCCTGCGACGCCGCCGCCCCCTCACTCGCCGCCGCGCCGTACGCCCCGCTTGCCCGAGCGATGCAGGCCGAGCTGACCGGCGACCAGCGGCTCGTGCTCGGCGAGACCGCCGGGATCGTGCCCCGCAGCCCGCGCGCCACGGCGGTCGCCGAGCTGATCGCGGCGCTGCCGCGGGACCTCGTGTGCGCCGCGCCCGTCTGGGCCCAGCACGCCTACGTCGGCGGGACCGACCCCGTCGCGGCCGTGACCGCCGCCCTCGACGCCCACGCCTGCCCGCGCCCGCACGCGATCTGGATCACCGAGACCGGCGTCGGCCCGGCTCCCGAGGAGCTGTCGGCGGCGCAACAGATGACCGACTGCGGCCTCCTTCACGACCGCCTCCTCGCCTGGTACGAGAACCCCCGCGTCACCGCGGCGTTCCAGTACACGTTCCGGGAGGACGACCGCTTCCCGACCGGGCTCGTCAGCACCGACCTCCGGCATGCCCGCCCGGCCCTCGCCGAGTGGCAGGCCTGGGGAGCGCGGCCGAGCCCGGACGTCCCGGCGCCCCAGCCGGCATGCTAGGCGCCGGCCTGGGCCAGCAGCCAGAGCGCGAGCGTGGTGAATCCGACCATGATCCCCAGCATCCAGTACTGGGAGCGGACGGCGAGGCTGGCCTGGCCGTACATCGAGAGCGCGCGGTCGTGCGCGAGCGTGAGCGCGGCGACGTGGCCGAGGACCACCATGACCACCTGCGCGTACCAGGTGCCGTTCTGGCTGATCAGGGAGTAGTCGATCGCCGCGGATGCGGTGCCGAACAGGTCCCAGCCCTGGCCGAAGGGGTCGGAGGCCAGGTACTTGATCGCCTGGCCCTCGAAGATCAGGAACGTGAGGTAGTGCGCCGCGACGTAGACGGCGGCGATCGGGACGAGCGAGTGCACGAAGCCCATCCGCAGGCGGTCCGCGGCGATGTCGCCGCCGACCGAGCGGGCGCCCTCCATGCCGAGCCGGTAGAAGCCGGCGATCAGGCCCACCCCCGCGAGCAGCCCGACGGTCGCGGCGAGCTTGGGGGCGGTGGCCAGGCCGACCCCGATCGAGGTGAAGGCGTCGGTGAGCGTGACCGAGAGGTCGTCCCACAGGCTGCCGGACGAGAGGCCGTCGAAGGTGACCGTGCCGATCATCACCGCCACGAAGGCGACCGTGCCGGGCGCGGCGTCCAGACGCGGGAGCCCCGACAGCGGCGGCCGCACGCCCACCTCGCGGTCGCGCGTCTCGAACGGCGACACCCGCGCGAACAGGCCGAAGTAGACGCTGAACGCCTCGCCCCGCCGCGTCCACGTCTCCACGCCCCACACCGCCTGCGCGACCAGCGTCAGCACGGTGTAGCCGAGCGCGGCGGTCACCAGCAGGCCGGGCTGCTCGCCCCAGCCCGACGCCAGCTCGATCCAGGTGAAGACCAGCAGCGCGACGGCCGCGGGCCAGCGGCCGAGCCGCTCCGGGTACGGCCGGTGCCTGAAGCGCCCGTCGACGAGACGCCCGAGCGCCCGCCACGGGTTGAACGCGCGGAAGACGTCGCCGAACAGGATCGAGGCGAACACCATCCCGACCCAGAAGTTGATGAGGATCAAGGTGGGCGCCAGGTTGTCCAGCGCGGTGCCCTTGCCGAGGTAGCCGGCGGCGATCACGAGCACGAGCACCGCGACGCCGATCGCGCCGCAGGTCACCTCCACCCCGCGCGAGCCGAGCGCCCGCCCGACGCCCCAGGGCAGCGGCTTCCAGGCCGCCTGCTCCAGCCGCGGCCGCGGCCACAGCAGCGCCAGCGCGGCGAACGAGACCACCAGCACCGCGGCGGCCGCCCAGCCGAACAGCCACTCGGGGATCGGCAGGTCCGAGCGCTGCACGAGCCCGTGCGCGGACGCCTGCGCCGGCCACACCAGCACGGCGGCGAGCAGGCTCAGCACCGTCAGGCGACGCATCACAGCGCGGTCTTGATCGCGTCCTCGAAGGCGTTCAGGCCGAACGACCCCTCCAGCCGCGCCGTCACCCGGCCGTCGGCGTCGACCACGAACAGCCACGGCTCGGTAGGCAGCTTGAACTGGTTCAGCGGCTCGCGCAGGCCCTTCTGCGGGTCGTTGTCGACATAGACCTCCTGATGGATGAACTCCATCCGGTCCCCGTACTCCGCCTTCAGCTGGAGCGCGACGTCGGTCACCGGCCCGCACACGCGCGACTGGCACAGCTGCGGCGTCGCGAACAGCAGCGCCACCGGCTTGGAGCCGACGGCCTCGTCGAACGAGCTCTCGTGCATGTCGCTCGGCGGCACGCGGGTGTCGATCGCCTCCACGTCACCCCGAGCGGACTCCAGCGTGTCGGTCTCCACCCGCGGCGCCCGCTCGCCCACGTCCGGGATCGGGTCGTCCTTCTCGGTCGTGACCTCCACCTGCACCGGCGCGGCCACGAGCCCGCCGTCGGTCAGCGTGACGGTGAGCACCGACCAGGAGCCCTTCTCGTCGAGCGGCACCTGCGCCGCGTACACCGCGGCGAACGGATCGGTCTCCTCGGCGGCCTGCCGCGAGCGGTAGCGGCCCTCGGTCACCAGCACGTCCGCGGGGGCCAGGAACGGGCCCTTCGCCGGGTCCTCCGGCGTCGGCGCCACGTACACGGCGGTCTGCCCGTACACGAACTGGCCCTGGTCGTCGATCACGCCGAAGGCCAGCCGGTTCTCGCCGACCGTGAACACCGAGCTCGCGAGCCCCGCCTCCACCGTGCCGCCGCCGCGGACCTCCTCCGCGAGCTCCTGCAGCGTCTTGCCGCCGGCCGCCGGGAACTCGGACTCCCGCGGGTCGGCCGCCGCACGCACGCGCTCCTGCAGCCCGCCCTCGGTGGGCACCTGCCCGACCGGGTCGGCGGGCTCCTCGTCGCCGCCGCAGCCGGCCGCGACCAGCGTGGCGCCGACCAGCGCCGCGAGTGCGAGCCTTCTCAACACGGCCCATGAGGGTAGAGCGTCACGCGACCGGCTCGTTGTCGAGACTTCTCCACAGGTACAGGCAGGCGCGGGTCCGGTGGGGCCGCCACGGCGCGGCGATCGCCTCCAGCTCGGCCGGCGCCGGCGGCGCCGCCAGGTCGTACGCGCGCATCGCCGCGTTGCGCACCCCGAGGTCCCCTGTCGGCAGCACGTCCGGCCGGTGCAGCGTGAACATCAGGAACATGTGGGCGGTCCACTCGCCGATGCCCCGCACGGCGGTCAGCTCCCGGATCACCTCGCCGTCGGGCAGGTCCGGGAGCCGGTCGAGCTCCAGCTCGCCGGAGAGCACGTGCTCGGCCAGCGAGCGCAGGTACGCGACCTTCGCGCGCGAGAACCCGCACGCGGTGCGCATCGCCTCCGGGTCGTCGGCGAGGATCTGCTCCGGCGTGGGTGGGTGCCCGTCGTAGCGCTCCAGCAGCCGCCCCCAGATCGAGGCGGCGGCCTTCACCGAGAGCTGCTGGCCGGCGATCGAGCGCACCAGCGCGCCGTAGTGCGCGGCCGGGCGGCCGCGGCTGTCGGGCTCGACCGGGAGGGAGCCGCCGTGCTCGTCGATCAGTCGCCCGATGACGGGATCGGCGCGGCGCAGGTGGGCGTCTGCGGCCCTCAGGGCTGGCCGGCGGCGCCGCCCGGCACGCCCGTGTTCGTCGAGTAGGCGGGCTGGAGCTTCATGTCCGGCCGCAGGTGGTGGACCGCCTGGGCGACCGCGATGGCGGACTCGGAGAAGCCCGTGGCGATCAGCTTGAGCTTGCCGTCGAAGGTCGTGATGTCACCGCACGCCCACACGCGGTCGAGGTTCGTCTTCATCAGTCCGTCGACGCAGATGGAGCCCTTGTGCAGCTCGAAGCCCCACTCCTTCAGCGGCCCCAGCTTGGTGGAGAAGCCGAGCTGGAGCAGCACCGCGTCGCACTCGAGCTGCTCGACCGTGCCCTCCTCGCCGGTGTGGTGCAGCTCGACGCCCTCGACCCGGCCGTTGCCGGCGACGGCCTTGATCACGTACGGCACGCGCAGGTCGACGCGGCCGGCGTCGACGTGCTCCATCACCTCGGCCACCGTCGCCTCGTGCGCGCGGAAGCCCTCGCGGCGGTGCACGAGCGTCACGCGCGAGGCGGTGTCGACGAGGTTGACGACCCAGTCGAAGGCCGAGTCGCCCCCGCCCACGATCACCACGCGCTTGCCGGCGAACTCGGACTTCTCGCCCACCAGGTAGTGCGCGCCGCGGCCCTCCCACGGCGCCATGTCGACGTCGGAGACCGGCAGCCGCTTGGGCTCGAACGCGCCGTGGCCGCCGGCGACGATCACCGTGCGCGAGCGCAGGTCGCCCTTGTCCGTGTGCAGCGTGACCGCCTCGTCGTCCCACGAGATCGTGTGCGCCGTGGTCTCCAGGTGCACCGGCACGTCGAACTGGTCGAGCGCCTGCGCGCGCAGCTCCGCGACGAGGTCCTTGGCCAGGATCCGGGGGTGGCCGGGCACGTCGAAGATCCACTTCTCCGGGTACAGCGTCGTGCACTGGCCGCCCAGCTCCGGCAGCGACTCGACGATCCGCGCCGACGCCTGGCGCATCCCGGCCCAGAAGGCGGTGCACAGGCCCACCGGCCCGGCGCCGATGATCGTGATGTCGCGGATCTCGTCGAAGTCCTGGTGCAGCGCCGTGGTCATGTGGTGAGCTCCACGGTCAGCGGCGTGCCGTCCAGCGCGTTGAGCGCGCGCTCGACCGAGCAGGCGACGCACGTGAAGGTGGGCGTGTCGCGCTTCGTGTAGGCGGAGGCCTCGGTGGTGCGCAGGCGCTGCACGAGGTCCAGGAACGCGCCCGGCTCGTCGCTCTCGAACGCGACCACGAACTCCTGGTCGTCGAGCCCGAACGAGTAGCTGGTGTTGAGGTCGATCTGCGGGTACTCGCGGCCGACGCCGATGTGCTCCTGCATGATCTCCCAGCGCCGGTCGGCCGGCAGGCGGTACCACTCGCGCGTCTTCACGAAGGGGTAGACGAACAGGTAGCGGCCATGCGCGGGCCGGACCTCGAGGCGCGACTCGTCGGAGTACTCCGACGGCTTGGTCATCGCCAGGTACGAGTACGGCGTCTCGCACCACTTCATCAGCCCGCTCTGGGCGAGCACGACGTGGAACTCGTGGATGCGCTCGAGGTTCGTCGCCTGGGTGAGCAGCATCAGGTCGGCGTCGCCGCGGGTGCCGACGAGCGAGAAGGCGCGTAACAGGCGCTCGGCGGCGAAGTCCTCGCACGCCGCCAGGAACTCGCGCTTGTGCCGCGAGCGATCGCCGTCGTCGAGCCGGCGCCAGGCCGGGTCGACCTTCAGGAACGTGTATTTCACGAAATGTCGCTCGGGCATGTGGCTATTGGGAGAGTTTAGGCGGGAGGTAGCCGAACCCTCGTCCGCAGGGTGTGCCCGTAGGATGATCGCCCATGCGGGTCGCCCTCGTCTCCCCGTACTCGTGGACGTACCCGGGCGGCGTCACGCGTCACATCGAGGCCCTCGCCGCCGAGCTGGCGGCCGCGGGACACGAGATCCGCGTGCTCGCGCCCTTCGACCGCGACACCCGCGTGACCGCGCTGCTGCACCGCGG
>JBOGYU010000309.1:0-5714 GCA_050696935.1 Solirubrobacteraceae bacterium
GCTCGACCCAGCGCTCCAGGTCGGCGACATAGCCGGGGTACAGCGGCAGCCGCGGCGCGAGGGCGAGCCCGCGGCTGCGCGTGGCCGCCTCCAGGCGCTCGACGTCCGGCCACGGCGCCTCGGGGTTCACGTGGTCGATCGTGACCGGCGACACGCCGCCCCAGTCGTCGATGCCGGCGTCGAGCAGCCGCGGGAACTCGTCGTAGGCGAGGTTGGGCGGGGCCTGGACGTGCACGGACGGCGGCAGGAGCACGCGCGCGGCGGCGATCGTCCACAGGTGGTCGTCGAGCGGCGGCTCGGGGTGAGCGGCCATCCGCGTGCCGGCCTTGGCGCGGAAGTTCTGGACGATGACCTCCTGCAGGTGGCCGTGCTCCAACGCCAGCTCCCGCAGCTCGACCAGCGCGGCGAGCCGTTCGGCGCGCGTCTCGCCGATCCCGACCAGGATGCCGCTCGTGAACGGGATCGCCAGCTCGCCCGCCGCCCGGATCGTCGCCAGCCGCACCGCCGGGTCCTTGTCGGGCGCCGCCCAGTGCGGCCCGCCCCGCTCCCCCAGGCGCGCGGCCGCCGTCTCCAGCATGATCCCCATCGACGCCGACACCGTGCGCAGGCGCGCGAGGTCCGCGCGGTCCATCACGCCGGGGTTCAGGTGCGGCAGGAGGCCGGTCTCCTCCAGCACCGTGCGCGCCGCGTGCTCGAGGTACTCGAGCGTCGTCGCGAACCCCATCCCGGCCAGCTCCTCGCGCGCTGCCCGGTAGCGCAGCTCGGGCTTGTCGCCGAGCGTGAAGAGCGCCTCGCGGCAGCCGGCCGCCGCTCCCGCGCGCGCGACCTCCAGCACCGCGTCGAGCCCGAGGTAGGCGCGCTCGCCGCGCCGTGGCGGGCGCGCGAACGTGCAGTACCCGCACACGTCGCGACAGAGCGTCGTGAGCGGGATGAAGACCTTGGGCGAGTACGTCACCAGCCCCGGCCGCCCGCGCCGCGCCTCCGCGCACAGCTCGTCGAGGGAGGCTGTCAGCAGATCGTCGATCATGGCGCCTGACGGACGACCGGGGCCTCCGGCGGCAGGGCGGCCGGGAGGTTGGAGTGCTCGGCGAGGTGGGCGAGAGCGTGCGCGCGGTGCGCGTCCATCAGCGCGGCGACGCGCTCGGCGTCGTGCTCCCCGCAGGCCTCCGCGATCGCGGCGTGCTCGTCGTTCATAGCGCGCATGACGGTCTCGTCGCCGAACACGTAGAGCGCCTGATAGTGGTCCGTGTGGTCCCACAGCCGGCGCAGCTCGGCCTCGATGCGAGGCAGCCGCGAGTACTCGATCGGCACGAAGTGGAAGTCCTGGTGCAGCGCCGCGATGTCCCATACCGACGCCGATCGGGGCGGGGAGAGGAGCTTCGCCAGCAGCGCCTGCATCCGCTTGACGCCCGCGGCGTCGAGCTGCGGCACCCCGCGCCGGAGCGCCTCCCCCTCCAGCAGCCCGCACATGACGAAGATCTCCTCGACCTCCGCCAGGGTGAGCGTCGTGACCCGGTATCCGCGATGCGATGCGTACTGGACCCGGCCCTCGGCGAGGAGCACGCGGAGCGCCTCGCGGACGGGCAGGGCGCTGATCCCGAACTCGGCCGCCACCTGGTCGACCCGGATCCGGTCGCCCGGCGCGAAGCGGCCCTTGATGAGGTCCTCGCGCAGCTCGCGCAGCACCGCCTCGGCGATCGTCGGCGGCCTGGCTCCCGCGAACCGGCGTTGCGGCGACGGCTCTTGGCGGCGGCGGAGGGGCATGAGGGCACGATTATCGGGCGCGCCGGACGTCGGGGTCCTCCTCACGGCGCCACCCGCCGCTCGAGCGCCTGCGCCATCGCCTCGGCCAGCCGCTCCACTTCGAGGTCGCCGATCTGGCCGTGCACGACGAACCGGAGCCCGCGCGCAGACGTCGCCGAGCATGAGATCCCGCGCACCAGCAGCCAGTCGATGACCTCCGCCGCCGGCACCCCGGCCGGCTCGAGCTCGCACAGCACGATGTTCGTCGTCACGGCCTCGGGCTCGACCATGACGCCGGGGAGCGTCGCAAGCCGCCGGGCGAGCCGAGCGGCGCGCCGGTGGTCCTCGGCGAGCCGGTGCCGCCAGCCGTCGAGCGCGACGAGGCCCGCCGCCGCCAGCACCCCCGCCTGGCGCATCCCCCCGCCGAGCAGCTTGCGCATCCGCCGCGCCTCGGCGACGAACTCGGCCGTGCCGGCGAGCAGCGATCCGACCGGCGCGCCCAGGCCTTTGCTCAGCGCGAAGCAGACCGAGTCCGCGTCGGCCGCGAGCGCCGCCGGCGGCAGCTCGAGCGCGACGGCGGCGTTGAACAGCCGTGCGCCGTCGACGTGCAGGCGCAGCGCCCAGCGGCCGCAGAGCTCGCGCAGCTCGTCCATGACCTCCGGCGGCGTGACCGTCCCGCCGGCGCGGTTGTGGGTGTTCTCCACGCACAGCAGCCGCGCGGGGGGCCGGTGCTGGTCGGGTGGCGCCAGGCGGGCCTCCACGTCGGCCGCGCACAGCACGCCGCGCCGGCCGGCGACCTCGAGCGGCATGCAGCCCGCCACCACCGCGACGCCGCCGGCCTCCGCCCGCCCGACGTGCGACTGCGCCTCGAGCAGCACCGCGTCGCCGCGGCTCGTGTGCGCCATGATCGCGGCTAGGTTGGCCATCGTCCCCGACGGCACCAGCACCGCCTGCTCCTTGCCGACGAGCGCCGCCGCGCGCGCCTCGAGCTCGCGCACGGTCGGGTCGCGGCCGTAGACGTCGTCGCCCACCCTGGCCGAGCGCATCGCGTCTCGCATCGCCTCGGTCGGCTCCGTTGCCGTGTCGAAGAAGCTGACGAGCGCGGTCACGACAGCGCCGGCACCACGTGCTTCTCGATCAGCTCGAGCTGGGCGGGGTCGTCGCTGGTCGGCCCGAAGACCATGTACTCCATGCCCGCGTCCTTGAGGTCGACGAGCCGCTCGAGGATCTCGTCGAGCGACCCCAGCAGGTAGCTCTCCTGCAGGTGCTCGAACGAGCGGTGGTCGCCCATGACCTGGCGGAAGAACTCGCGCTGCACGTCCAGCGCCTCCTGCCGGTCCGAGGTCTCCACGAGGTACGTGAAGTTGCAGTGTGCGAACCGCACCGAGTCCGCGGGCATGCTGCGGTCGGCCAGCGCCTGCTGGATCTTCGCCCAGTCGCGCTTGACGAACTCCTGGTTGCCCGAGCAGCGCGATAGCCACCAGTCCGCCCCCAGGATCCGGTTGAGGACGGTCTTCGCGAGCACGGAGACGTCCGAGTACTCCGGGTCCGGGATCCGCGAGCCGCCGGACACCCAGATCTCCGGCAGCTTCGGCGGGCGCGGCTCGACCGTCACGTCCTCGAAGGAGTAGAAGCGGCCCTCGAAGGTGACGCCGTCCTCCGTGAGCAGCCGCTTGACGGCCTCGAGGATCTCGTCGGTCCGGGCGCCGCGCTCCTTGACGTCGGTCCCCGTGGCCGCGAACTCCCCCGGGTACCAGCCCGGGCCGACGCCGAACATGTAGCGCCCGCCGGTGAGGAAGTCCATCGTCGCGATCTCCTTCGCCAGCATCACCGGGTGGCGGAGGGGGAGCACGAGGATCCCGGTGCCGAGCTTGACGTCCGGCGCCACGGCGCCGGCCGCCGTCAGCACGTGCAGCGGCTCCAGCCACGACATGCCGTACAGCCCCGGCGCGTGCAGCAGGTGGTCGATGACCCAGATGTCGTACCCGAGGTCGTTGCACCGGCGCGAGTAGTCGAGCACCGCCCCCTGCGCGCGCTCGTAGCTCAGGTCCGGATAGCAGTACGAGGGAAGCCATACTCCGATCTGCATCGTTCTCCTTTCGGGGCGCCGCCTAGGCGGCGCTGCCGTTTCCGTAATCGCGTTCCGCGGCCTCGGCGCTCACGAGCCCCTCCGCGACGTCCTCGAGCAGCGCGGCGCGGTCGCGCTTGCGCGGGTCGTGGAAGCCGCCCCCGCCCGGCAGCTCGAGGACGAAGCGGCTGCCCGCCGGCAGCAGCTGGGTCGTCTTGGGGTTGGGCGTTGCGCCGTCGGACGTCCGGAAGGCGGCGCGCGCGCCGGAGCGGCCGCCGTCGTAGCCCTCGGCGGCGAAGCGCATCCGGTCCGACAGGACCGAGACCGCGTACGGCTCGCCCGTTCGCACCTCGAGTTCGATCGTCTGGCCGAGGCCGCCGCGCTGGCGCCCGGGCCCGCCCGAGTCGCGCCGCAGCTCCTTGCGCCGGACGACGACCGGCGACGTCGTCTCCACGACCTCCACCGGCGTCGTCGCGATCCCGCTCGGGAAGCTCGTCGCGGACAGTCCGTCCTTCGACGGCCGCGCGCCCATGCCGCCCGCCGCGAACAGCACCGAGACGAACCGGTCCTCGCCGCGCCCGCGGATCGTCGTCAGCCAGATGTTCCCGGACCCCTCGGCGACGACGTGGTCGCGCAGGACAGGCACGAGCGCCCCGAAGACGGCGTGCGGCAGGAAGTGGCCGACGATGTGGCGGGCGGCGACGGCGGCCGGGCGGCGCGGGTTGAGGATGCTGCCCTCGGGGGCGGTGACCGTCACGGGCCGGAAGCTGCCGTCGTTGTGCGGGATCTCCGGGGAGATCGCGCACTTGAGCGCGTACGAGGTGTAGGCGGCCGTGTAGTTGAGCACCACGTTCATGCCGCGCTCGGACTGCGCGGAGCTGCCGGTGTAGTCGACCGCGATCCGGTCGCCGTCGATCTCCACGCGGCAGCGGATCGTGATCGGCTCGTCCAGCCCGTCGGTCCTGATCGTCTTCTCGTAGCGGCCGTCGGGCAGCGCGCCGATCGCCTCGCGCATGCCCTGCTCGGAGCGGCCGACGATCTCCTCGCCGAGGTGCTCGAGGTCCGGGAGCTCGAACTCCTCCAGGTACTCGCCGAGGCGGTCGACGCCGACCTGGTTGCCGGCCACCTGGGCGTGCAGGTCGCCGAGCACCTCCATCGGGGCGCGCACGTTCGCGCGCAGGATCCGCAGCAGCTCCTCGTTCGGCCGGCCGGCCTCGTAGAGCTTGGTGATCGGGATCAGCAGGCCCTCCTCGAAGACCTCGGACGCGTCGGCGGACAGGCCGCGGCCGCCGATGTCGACCGCGTGGCAGGTGTTGCCGAAGAAGCCGACGAGCCGGTCTGAGAGGAACGCCGGCGTGACGACGGAGACGTCGTTCAGCTGGCCGGACGTCAGCCACGGGTCATTGGTGATCAGCACGTCGCCGGGCCGCAGGTCCGCCGGCGGGAACGCCGCGAGGAAGTGCTCCATCGAGGTCGCCAGCGAGTTGATGTGCCCCGGCGTGCCGGTGACCGCCTGCGCGAGCATCCGGCCGCGGGCGTCGAACAGGGCGGCGGACAGGTCGCCCGACTCGCGGACGATCGGCGTGAACGACGTGCGCATCAGCGCCGCAGCCTGCTCGTTCGCGACGCCGACGAGCCGCGTCCACAGGATGCCGAGCGAGACGGGGTCGAGCGCCGTGTCAGTCATCGATCTCCACCACCAGCGCGCCGCAGTCGTCGACGCGGCCGGTGCCGCCGACGCCGATGACGACGGTCGACTCCGCCTCCTGGACGACGGCCGGACCGCGCACCGTCTGCCCGGCCGCCAGCTGCGCGCGCTCGACGACCTCGGCGTCGACCATCCCGTCGGTCTCCAGCGACCAGATCGGCCGGCCGGCGCGGCGCGGCGCGGCCGGGGCGGCGC
>JBOGYU010000310.1:0-5675 GCA_050696935.1 Solirubrobacteraceae bacterium
CCCCCCCCCCCCCCCCCCCCCCCCCCCCCCCCCCCCCCCCCCCCCCCCCCCCCCCCCCCCCCCCCCCCCCCCCCCCCCCCCCCCCCCCCCCCCCCCTTTTCACGCAGAAGCCGGCATACGCGATTATAGTTGGTCTCGTGGGCTCGGTTTTGTGTATAAGAGACACGGCGCGCCGGGCCCGGCGGCGCGCGCGGTTGCGGCTGGCGCCGATCACCGCGCCCGGCCAGATCGAGGAGATCACCTCATCGCCGCCGTTAGAGCAGCCGACCGCCACGGCGGGGTGGGCAAGCCTGCGGCTGCTCGGGCTCGACGACGCCGTGAACCAGCCGCGGCCCGACAGCGGCGTGCGCGCCAAGGACGGGTCACGGTGAGCGTCGGGCACTACCTCGAGCTGCCCGGGGCGCGGGTGATCCAGACCGTCGAGCTGCTGTTGGCAGGCCGCGCGGTCCGGGACCTGCTGGCCGCGGGGGCGATGGGCGTCCTGCACGGCCCGGCCGGGTCTGGGAAGACGTTCGCCGCGCTCGTCGCGCTCGAGGAGCTGCGCGTCGCGACAGCGTGGGTGCAGTTCCCCAGCCGGCCGTCGATGCTGCACGTCGCGCGGCGGCTGTATCGCGAGCTGGCCGGCGCCGACCCGCGCCGGGCGAACCGCTTTGACCTCTCCGAGGACCTGATCGCGCTGCTCGCGGCGCGCGAGCGGCTGCTGATCGTCGACGAGGCGCAGTGGCTCAACCGCGAGTGCATCGAGTACCTGCGCCACCTGCACGATCACCCCGAGACGCGCTTCGCGCTGCTGCTGATCGGCGGCGACGGGTGCTGGGAAGTGCTCTCGCGCGAGCCGATGCTGCGCTCCCGGATCTATCGCCGCGTGCGCTTCACCCGCATGCCCCTCCAGACCGTGCTCGAGGTGATCCCCGCCTACCACCCGCTCTACCACGACGCCGCGCCCGACCTCATGGCGCTCGTCGACGACCGCTACGCGCACGGCTGCTTCCGGGAATGGGCGAGCTTCACCCACAGCGCCCTCGCGCTGTGCCACGAGCGTCACGTCCCCGAGCTGACCGAGGGGATCGCGCGCGCGGTGCTCGAGCTGCACGCCGGCGGCAGCGTCGACGAGGCGGCATGACGCCGCGCGTGCGGGTCGTGCGCGACCTGTCCGACGCGCCCGCGACCACACGCTATCTCAACCGGCTGCACTGCCCGGCGCGCGGCGTCGTCGTCGTGCGTCCCACGCCAGGCCACGGCGGATCGGGGATCGCCCGCGACATCCTCACCGCATTGGGCAAACGCTTCCGCGCCGGGTCCCCGCGAGCGCCCGAGCGCCTGATCCCGCTGGCGGGCACATGGCTGCGCGCCGAACGCATCCGGCACCTCATCATCATCAAAGCCGATCGCCGCCCCGCCGCCGAGTGGAGCACCCTGCGCGACCTTTGCGCCGGCGCGGACGCGCCTGCGCTGTCGCTGATCATCCACCGTTCCCAGCTCGCCGCAGACGAGCACGCCGCGCTGGGCGGCACCCGCCACAGCGAGCTGTCCGTCGACGAGCTCTCCCGGTGGCTGCAGCCCGCGCCACAGCCCGATGCCGAGCGCCTCGGCGAGCTACGGGAGGTCCCGCCCGTGCCCGACGTCGACTTCCCGTTCTTCCCGAGCGCGTGCGCCGAGCTGCTGCCCGCGCCGGCCGCGCAGATCGCGATCGACACCTTCACGGAGGGCCGCCGGCTGACCTTCCACTGGCTCGGCGTTCACCGCCGGGCGCGTCAGCGCGAAATCGTGGGCTACCTGGACAGCCTGATCGCGCCGTGCGCGAGTCCGGACGCCGCGCTCTCGCTGCTTCGCGGTGCTCAAGCCGCGCTGCTGACCTGCGGGCTGCTCGCCCGGATCGACCCGCATCTCGTTGCCGCGCGTCACCGCACCCGCCGCGCCGCGCCGACCCCGGACACCGCTCGTCGGCTGCGGGCCGTGCTCGAGCCGCACCTGGCCGCCGCGGCCGCGATCGTCGCGCTCACCGGCCGCGACGCCGAATCGATCGCCGAGCTGCGCCTGCGCGACATTCAACGCGACGGCGCCGCGCTCGCTGGCGGCCACGTGATCCCGCCGCACCTGCAGGCGCTCATCTGCGCGCAGCTGCTCGTCCGCCAGGCCGACGGCGCGACTACCGAGGAGCCGCTGTTTCTCGCGCGCGACGGCGGCCCCGCGAGCCCGCAAGCCATCGGCGGCTGGCTCGCGCGCGTCGCACACGACACCGACCTCAACGTCGCAACGGGCTATGGCATCCACTCCGGATCCGACCGCGCCGGTTGGGCGACCGTGATCGACCTCCGCCACCGCGCGACCGCCATCGCCCACCGTGCCCGCTGACCCGCACGACCCAGCCCAGCGTCTCATCAGCGCGGCGCCCGCCGGCGACGACCGCGAGCTCGAAGCGCTGCTCGCCGACCACCGCGACCCGTGCACGCTGCAGCAGCTCGCCGGCGCGCTGGAATGGACGCTCGATCGCGTACTGGCCGCCGCCGCACGGCTCGAGTCGCGCCTGGCCAACACCGGGCAGACGCTCGAGCGTCACGGCCACCACACGCTCGCGCTACGCGCCCGCGCGAACCTCATCGCACCCGGCGCGAAGGCCCGCTGCCAACGCCAAGCGCCCGGACCGACCGACGTCGCGACCGCCCGCGTGCTCTATCGCGTCCTGACCGCCAGCCGCAACGAGCGCGCCTGGGAGCACCTCGCCTCACCGCACGAGACCGACGCCGCCCAGCGGCTCATCGCCGCCGGCCTGATCGAGCGATGCGGCGCCGCACTCCAAGCGACACCGCGCTGCGACGCGACCTTCGGCATCACCGCTCGCCCCGAGCCGCCACGCCTCGGCGCGCTCTACGACCACCACGTGACCAACCACTGACACGAACATGGCCAAACCGCTGACACGAACCTGTCCAAACCACTGACATCAACGTGTCCATCCACAATCGGCCACGTCGTAGAGCCGCGCGGCGCCCGATGAGCGTGCGTACAACGCCTGTTGGCGGCGAGCTCCGGCGCCGCGGGAGTGCAGTGATTGCGGCACGATTGGTGGGTGACTTCAGAGCTGACGAGTCTCGGCGAGGGCGCGCTTCGGCGGCTCTTGGACGCGGGACGTTCGCTGGTCGCGCACCTCGATCTCGAGCGAGTGCTGGAGGACGTGCTGGAGATCGCGGCCGATGTGACCGGCGCGCGCTATGCCGCGGTAGGGGTACTGGATGCCGACCGCACCCGGCTCGCGCGTTTTGTCACGCGCGGTATCGACGAGGAGACGCACCGGGCGATCGGTGACCTGCCGCGCGGGCGCGGCGTGCTCGGCGTGCTGATCTCGGAGCCGCGTCCGCTGCGGCTGGCCAATGTGAGCGAGCATCCGCGGTCGTACGGCTTTCCGGCGCACCATCCGCGAATGGACTCCTTCCTTGGGGTCCCGATCCTGATCCGCGGCCGCGCGTGGGGGAATCTCTACTTGACCGAGAAGGAGGCCGGCGGGGAGTTCACGGCGGCCGACGAGGAGGCGTGCGTCCTGCTCGCGGAATGGGCGGCGGT
Source organism: Solirubrobacteraceae bacterium (assembly GCA_050696935.1). Taxonomy (GTDB): domain Bacteria; phylum Actinomycetota; class Thermoleophilia; order Solirubrobacterales; family Solirubrobacteraceae; genus DASSUW01. The sequence continues at coordinate 3,562 of JBOGYU010000310.1, forward strand.
CGCGATCGAGAACGCCCGGCTGTATCAGCAGGCCGAGACGCAGCGGGCCGAGCTGGAGCGCGTCGTCCAGCATCTGGAGGCCACGGCGGCGATCACTCGCGCGGTGGGGTCGGAGACCGAGCTTGACCGCGTGCTGGAGTTGATCGTCAAGCGCGCGCGAGCCCTCGTCGAGGCGCGGGCGGTCGTGCTGCTGCTCGCCGAGGGCGAGGAGCTCGTACTCGCGGCCACGGCCGGGCAGGTCGACTCGCGCGCGGTAGGGACGCGTATCGCGCATACGGCGACGGCTGTCGGTGAGGTGCTGGAGCGCGGGCGGGCCGAGCGCGTGGCGGACGTTGCCGCTCGGCTCGCGCTCGACGAGGAGCGCCTCGGCGTGGTGGGCGCGGAGACCGGTCTGCTGGTGCCGGTCGCCTATCGGGTGTCGCGGCTCGGCGTGCTTGCCGCGTTCGACCGGCTCGAGGGCGCCCCCGGCTTCGGCGATGAGGAGCAGTCGCTGCTCGAGGCGTTCGCGGCGAGCGCGGCGATCGCAGTCGCGACGGCGCAGAGCGTCGAGCGGGAGCGGTTGCGGCACAGTCTGGAGGCGGCCGAGCGCGAACGTCGTCACTGGGCGCGCGAGCTGCACGACGAGACGCTGCAGGGCCTCGGGGGTCTGCGGATGCTGCTCAGCTCGGGTCGCAAGAGCGACGATGCCGCGGCGCTGCGCCAGGTCGTGGACACGGCGATCGAGCAGCTCGGCCGCGACATCGAGAGCCTTCGTACGCTGATCACCGAGCTGCGGCCGGCGGCGCTCGACGAGCTCGGGCTCGCTCCGGCGATCGAGAGCCTGACCGCTCGCGTGTCGGCCGTCGAGGGCCTGGGCGTCGACCTGCAGCTCGACGTCGGGGATCGCCGGCTGTCCCCGGAGCTCGAGACGACCGTCTATCGGATCGTTCAGGAGGCGCTGTCCAACGTGGCCAAGCACTCGGGCGCGGAGCGCGTGCGCGTCCGTGTCGAGCGCACCTACACGGCCGTCGAGGTCGAGGTCGCCGACGACGGCCGCGGCTTTGACGTCGAGCAGCGCCGCGAGGGCTTCGGGCTCGTCGGCATGCGCGAGCGCACCGCGCTCGCCGGCGGGCGCATGGATGTGTCCTCCTCGCCGGAGGGCACGGTGGTGCGCGCGGCGTTTCCGCTCGGCGCGGACCGCGCCGGGGCGAGGTCCGGTTGAGACGCGCTTACTGCACGAGGTTGTGGTCGAGCGCGTAGCGCACCAGCTCGGCCCGTGTCGTCAGCCCGAGCTTGCGCTGGATCGCTGCGCGATGCGTCTCGACGGTTCGGACGCTGAGGAAGAGGTGGCCGGAGATCTCCGCATTGGTGTGCCCGAGCGCGATCAGGCGCAAGACCTCGGTCTCGCGCTCGGTGAGATCGCCGGGTCGGCCGGACGGCTCGGGCGGGGCGGCGGCGAGCCGTGCCCCGAGCTCGGGGTTGAGATAGGTGCGACCCTCGGCGGCGGCGCGCACCGCGGTCACCAGCTCCTCGCTGGCCGCCTCCTTGAGCACGAACGCGCTGGCGCCCGCTTGCAGCGCTTGGCGCGCGAAGGCCGGATCGTTCTGCATCGTCAAGACGACGACCCGCGTGCCCTCCTCCAGCAGGTCTGGGAGCGCTTCCAGGCTCGGCATCCCGGGCATGTTGAGGTCGAGCACGAGCACGTCGGGACGACGCGCGCCGACCATGCGCAGCGCGGCCTGGGCGTCGCCGGCCTCACCGACCACGTGCATGTCGGGCTCGCCCTGCAGCAGCAACCGCAGGCCGGCGCGTACGACCTGGTGGTCGTCGGCGATCGCGATCGTGATGCCGCCGTGCTCGGCCTCGGGCTCGCTCACGGGAGCGACGGTAGCCGACGCCATCATGCGGCTGCGCGCTCGAGCATCTCGCCATGGGCGGCGAGATAGGGAGCCAGATGGCGGCCGACGATCTTGTGCGGCGGCCACCACGGAGCCGACACACCGCCATGGGCAAGGACGGTCTCCTGGGTCGCCGGCGGGCTGCGCAGGTAGAGCGGGGCGCCGCCGGTGAAGAGCAGTCCGCGTAGCACCGGCTGGTAGGGCGCCGGCCGTACGGGGGCGCCGGCGGCCGCGGCG
>JBOGYU010000311.1:0-5633 GCA_050696935.1 Solirubrobacteraceae bacterium
CTTCTGCGCCGCGGCGCTGCGCTTGTCCGGGCCGCCCCGGGCGCGGTCCTCGAGGTCGCCGACCAGCCTGCTCAGGTCGTCGATCCTCGCGCGGGCCGCCGCCGGGACGCGCGAGCCGTCCGCCTTGCCGAGCGCGGACGAGAGGTCACGCGCGACGCGCTTGCGCAGCCCGCTCGCGCGCAGGCGGTCGAACAGGTCTTGGTCGGTGGGATTGGCCATGCGTACCGTCTTGCCCCGCCGGACCGCTCGCCATGCACCGCCTTGGCGAACGTCAACGGCGGCATTTAGGGAGAGGGATCGAGAGGGTGGGTGACGAACGTTCAAGAGGGCTGAACTTTCGTTACCCACCCCCCATCCCGCCCTCCTTACATGCCCGCCGTTCGCCGGTGCCGCGGGACGCGGGTGCGCACGCGGTCCGCCCGGACGCGGCGGTGCATCCGCAGCCGCATGACCAGCCTGCCGTCCCGCACGCGGGCGCGGAGCACGCGCAGCCTCGCGGGGGCGCGGCGGCGCGCCTTCCCACCGCCGCCGGCGGCGGGTGCCCCCGGCAGCGCCGCGTCGCTGCGCACCAGCCCCATGCGCATCCGCTGCGGATGGTCGCCGACCGCGATCCGGGCGACCTCTCGCTCGCTCGCGTAATCCAGCACCACCACGCGGTCGTCGCCGCTGACGGACACGAAGCAGTAGCGGCCGTCGCCGCTGTTGGTCGCCCAGTACGGCTTGCGACCGACCTGGAACAGCTTGTACGCGAAGGTCGTGCGGGAGACGATCGCCGCGTAGTCGGACATCGTGCCCGCCGCGCACAGCTTGGTCCCCTCCGGGTTCATCGCCAGCCCGTGGTGCGCGGAGTCGAGCAGGTACTGCTCCCGCGGCGTGTTGCGCGCCTCCTCGCTGAGCGGCAGGCTCGCGATCCGCAGCGGCTTCTCGGTCGCCAGGTCGAACTCGACGAAGCCGTGCAGGAAGGAGAGCTGGAAGTAGGCGGTCCGCTCGTCGGGCGAGATCGCCATCGGCCGGACGGCGGAGCTGTAGTCGGGGTAGCCGTTCTCCTCCAGGACCCGGCCGATGTCCAGCCGCCGGATCACCTCGTAGGTGCGCGCGTCGACGACCTGGAACCAGCGGTCGCCCTTCGTGGAGTCGAGGATCGGCTGGTCGGCCGGCGTGTAGACGTGGCCGATGCTCGCGTGGAAGATCCGCGTGCCGTCCTTTGAGTAGTTGTTCTCGTGCGGGGAGTCGCCCGACGGGAACTCGGCCACCTTGCGCCCGGTCGCCGTGTCGAGCACGTGCACCTTGCGCGCCGTGGAGTCGGAGACCAGCAGGCGCGTGCCGTCGGGCGAGATCGCCATGTGGTCGGACCGGTAGCCCTCCATCGGGAAGCGCCACACGATCCGCCCCGTGGCCAGCTGGATCCCGACGACGTCGGCGAGGCTGGGCCTGGACACGTACACGAAGCGCCCGTCGTGGGAGCTGAACATGTCGTCGGCGTACTGGTCGTTGCCCTCGCCGACGAACTGCCGGATCGCGAGGAAGTACGCCAGCTTGCGCGGGTCGGTGTAGATCTCGTGCAGGCGCTCCTCGAGGTCCGGGATCACGTTGAGCCGGCCCAGGATGGTGAACCGCTCGGGGTCGACGACGTGCGCGGTGCCGTCCCAGTTGTTCGCGACGAACAGGACCGGCTTCGTGCCGTCCTGGGCGGCGGCCGGGGCGGCCAGCGCGAGTGCGACGACGACGGCGGCGAGCACGGGAATACGGTGCATCGCGCCCGGATCGTACGGACGCGTCCGCGCGGAGGCGCCGGTTCTATGCCCTCCAGTAGCTGCGCGTGAGCAGGACGGCGATGGGGATGATCTCCACGCGCCCCAGCCACATCAGCCCGGCGAGCAGCAGCGTGGAGACGTCGCTGAACGGCTCGTAGGAGCCGAACGGCCCGGCGAACCCGAACGCCGGGCCGACGTTGCCGAGGCACGCCGCCGCGGCGGCGAAGGCGTCGAAGCCCGGCAGGTCCACCCCTGCGCGCCGCGCGTCCAGCCCGAGGGCGATCGCGCCGAGGGCGAAGGTGAGCAGGTAGAGCGCCACGAACACGATCGTCGAGCGCAGCGCCCGCTCGTCGACCACCCTCCCGCTCACGTGCACCGGGATCATCGCATCGCGGTGGATCGTCTGCTCGAGCTCGCGCCGGACGACCTTGAACAGCAGCAGGTGGCGGATCACCTTGATCGACCCGGTGGTGGAGCCGGCCGACGCGCCGACGAACATCAGCAGCAGGATCGTGATCGCCGCCAGCGACCCCCACTGGCTGAAGTCCGCGGTGGCGAAGCCGGTCGTGGTCATCACCGCCACCCCCTGGAAGATCGCGTGGCGCACGTTCGCGTCCTCGTCCGCGAAGCCGCCGGCGAGCAGCTCGACCGTGAGCAGGGCCGACCCGGCCACCAGGAACGCGCCGTACAGGCGCAGCTCCTGGTCGCGCGCGACCTGCCGCACGCGGTGCTGGACGATCACCAGCCACATGCGCAGGAAGTTGATGCCCGCCAGCACCATGAACCCCAGCAGCGCCCACTGGGTGACGGAAGCGAACGCCGCCGCGGACTCGTTCCGGCTCGAGAACCCGCCGAGCGCGAGCACGGAGAATGCGTGCGAGAAGGCCTCGAACGGCGTCATCGCCGGGTCCAGCCCGGTCCAGCCGAGCGCCGCGAGCACCAGCACCGCGACCGCCGTCAGCCCGAGGTACAGCCGCCACAGCCGGCCGGCCGTCTGCCGGATCGTCGCGCTCAGCCGCTCGATCTGGGTCGGGCCCGCCAGCTCGGACTCGAGCAGCTGACGCCCGCCGATCCGCAGCCGGGGCAGCACGGCGACGGCCAGCACGACGATCCCCATCCCGCCCAGCCAGTGGGTGAGCTGGCGCCAGAACAGCATCGAGCGGTCGAGCGCCTCGATGTCGGTGAGCAGCGTGGCGCCGGTGGCGGTGAAGCCGGACACCGACTCGAAGTAGGCGTCGACCGGCCTGGCGAGCTGCGGCTCGCCGCCGAGCAGGAAGGGCAGCGCCCCGAAGGCGGGCACCACGAGCCAGATCAGCGCGACGACGAGGAAGCCCTCGCGCACGCCCACGGCGGCCGCCCGCCGCTCGCCCGTGATCGTGTCGAGCGCCAGCCCTGCGGCCGCGGTGACGCCCCCGCCCACCAGGAACGGCCACACCGGCTCGCCGTAGCCGAGCGCCACCGCCGCCGGCACGACGAACGCCGCGCCCACCCACTTCAGCACGCCTCCGACCAGATCGAGGGCGCTGCCCACGTCGACCCCGCCGACCGCCATGGACTCAGAGCACGCGCTCGACGAGCGACGCGCGTCTGGCCTCGACGAACACGATCACCCGGTCGCCCGGCCGCAGCGTGTCGCGGCTGTGCGGGAAGATCGCGGCGCCGTCGCGGATGACGGCGCCGATCACCGAGCCGGTCTCGGGCAGCTCGCGGAACGAGCGGTTCGCCAGCTCGCTGTCCTCCCGCACCGTGAGGTCGAGGATCTCGAAGCGGTCGCCCTCGAGCATCGCCACCTGCCGGATCCGCGGGTCGTGCGCGAACCGGACCATCTCTTCGGCCGTGACCTCCCGCGGGTTGATCGTCACGTCCACGCCGCCGCGCTCGAACACGGCGGCTGACATCGGGTCGTCCACCACGCCGATCGTGAGCTGCACCCCCTGCAGCTTGGCCACGATCGCGCCGTACAGGTTGCGCGCGTCGTCATTCATGCACAGCACCGTCGCCCCCGCCTGGCCGAGCCGCACGCGCTCGAGGAACTCGGGGTCGAAGCCCGCGGTGTGGAACACCTCGGCGTCGGGCAGCGCTTCGGCCGCTTCGCGCGCCCGCTCCTCGCTCGTCTCTACGAGCCGGACGCGGACCTCGCGGTGCAACAGCACGCGCGCGATCGCGCTGCCGATCCTGCCCGCCCCGTAGATCACCACGTCGTCGACCAGGCCGGACCGGAGCGCCAGCCGGCGGCTCCACTCGCGCGCGGCCTGGGGCGAGGAGATGATCACGATCCGGTCGCCGGCCTCGATCGCGGCGTTGCCGCTCGGGAACACCATGCCGTCGCCGCGGATGATGCTCGCCACCTTGGAGTCGCCCGGCAGCGCCGCCTCGCGCAAGGGCCGCCCGATCAGCTCGCCGTGCGGCACGCCGGCCGGGACGTCGAACTCGACGACCTGCACGCGCCCGTCCGCGAACACGTCGGTCTGGCGCGCGGCGGGGAGGCCGACGTGCCCGGCCACGGCGTTGGCGGTCTCGAGCTCCGAGGAGACCATGAAGTTGACGTCGATCTCGCGCTCGCGCCACGCCTCGAGGTACTCGACGTTCGAGGTCCGCACGATCGTCCTGGCCCCGGACAGCCGCTTGACGAGCATCGCCGCCACGAGGTTGGCCTCGTCGCGCGCCGTGGTCGCGACGACGAGGTCGGCCCGCGTCACGCCGGTCTCCTGGAGCACCCGCCGGCTGGCGCCGCTGCCCTGCACGGTGTGCACGTCGTAGCGGTAGGAGAGCGCCGCGAGGCGGGCTCCGTCGAGGTCGATCACGGTGACCTCGTGCTCTGCGCGGAGCGCGTCGACGAGCGTGCGCCCGATGTGCCCCGCGCCGACGATGACGACCTTCACAGCGCGAGCGTAATGCGTGTCATCAGCCGTGGCGGAGGCGGACGCGGTCACCGCGCGGACCGGCCATGCGGCGGGTGAGCTCGCGGGTGCCGACCTCCTGCGCGCCGAGCGCCACCGCGCGGGCGCGCAGGTGCGGCGGCAGGTCGTAGTGGTCGCCCTGGAAGCGGTGGCGGGGGATGCCGAGGCGGGCGGCGAAGGCGTGCAGCTCGTCGAAGCTCGCGTCGCTCACGAGGTGGCACCACTGGGTGAAGGGCAGGCGCGTGTGCGGATACTCGCGCAGCGCGTCGACGAGGATCGCCACGGTCAGCGCACCGCGATCTCGGCGCCGAGCGCGAACGGCGGGACCAGCTCGATCCGGTCGCCGCTCCAGAACCGCCCGGGGTCGTACCAGCTCGCCGGGCGGCGGCTCGGGAGCAGGCCCATGTGCTGGTAGGTCGTGGCGACCAGCTCGGCGCAGTAGATCGTCTCCAGCGACGACGAGCGGCGCAGCCGGCCGACCAGCCACTGGCGGGCGAGCCCCGGGGTCGTCGGGAACGGCCGGCCGTCGAAGCGATCGATCACCTGCATCAGCAGGTCCTCGTGGCGGCGCTCGATCGTGCCCTCGAGCCGGCGCGTCCAGGCCCGCTGCCGGTAGCGCTCCGTCCAGGTCGTCACCGCGTCGCGGAGGAGGTGCAGCTGGACGCCGCGCCGGCGCTCGCCGGTCCACACGTCGGGCAGCGAGCGGCCCAGCTCGGCGTGCCACAGCAGCGGCGGCAGGTCGTCGAGCGCGACCACCATGCCGACGTGGTTGACCGGGCTGTTGGTGAACGCCTGGATCGCGCGGTCGGCGAGCGAGCGGCCGCGGAACAGCCACAGGTCGCCGGTGGCGGCGGTGGCGACGGCGTCGTCGAGCGCGTGCTCCATCCGCCGTAACGTACGCAACCCGATGCGGATCCCCTGGAAGCTGATCGGGCTCGCCGGCCTGGCCGGCGTGGCCGCCACCGGCGCGGTCGTCGCC
>JBOGYU010000312.1:0-5620 GCA_050696935.1 Solirubrobacteraceae bacterium
TCTTGAGCAACGCGACCGCCTCACGGCGGAACTCGATCGGATACGGGGCAGGCATGAACACCATCCTCTCGCAGAGCGCTCACCGCGCTCAGCGCTCAGGTGTCCACGAAACCGGGGGAACTCCAGAGATCGCTCTGACGTCCGCTCGCGGCGCAAACTTCTCCTCCGCCCTGGCCTCGTCTCCCGGCGAGCAGGGCGCCTGACGCGCGCTGCAATACGCTCCGGGCGATGCCTGCCTCCCTGGTGACGCTGCTCGTGCCCGATCTGTCGGTGGTCGAGGCGGCGCTCGACGGGGCAGGCGCTATCTCGCGCGCTGGGCGGGTGCGAGGTGGCTAAGGGCTGGGAGGTCTTTCCGGAGGCCCTACCGGCCGCGCGTGTCGCTCTCGCCGAGGATCCGGCGAGCTCGAGAAGACCGGGTTCGTCTACGACGGCGATGTCGCGGACGAGCGGGACGGCCACCTGTGGCGCTGGCGCCACGACCGGAGCCGGTAAGGTATGACATCGCATGTCCCCGCTCAAGCCGGAGCAGGTCGTACGGGAGCTGGAGCGCCGCATCCTCAGCGGCGAGCTCGCCCCCGGCGAGCGTTTGCCGACGGAGCTTGAGCTCGGCATCCAGCTCGGCGTGAGCCGGACCGTCGTGCGCGACGCGGTGCGAACGCTCGCCACCCGCCGTCTGATCCGCGTCCGCCACGGCTTTGGGATGGAGGTGGCCCCGCCGTCCGATCTGCCCCTGGCCCACGCGCTGGCCGATCTGTTGATGCGCTCCGAGGTGACGGTGGGACAGGTTCTCGACGCGCGCGAGGCGCTGGATCGCCAGCTCGCCCCGCTCGTAGCGCGGAACGCGACCGCGCAGGATGTCGCGCGAATGTCGGATGAGCTCGAGCGTTTCGCCGCCGCCGCCGCGGCGGGCGACGTCGTCGTCGCCGAGGACGCCCACCTGGAGCTGCATCTCGCCTTCGTGGCGGCGGTGCACCTGCCCGCGCTGGAGCTGATGCTCAAGCCGATGGCCGAGGTGATCCTGCTGAGCTCCGTCCGTCCGACGCCCGACCCCGCCCGGTGGGAGGTCGATTCGCACCGGCCGCTGGTGGAGGCGGCACGCGCTCACGACGAGCCGGCGCTCGTGCGGGCCGTCGAGCACCACTTCGCCGTGCTGCGCGGGGGCGTCTACGACCGCTTCCGGGCCACCCGCTTCCGCGAGCTGCTGGACCATCGGGACTTCGCGGTGTTGCGGGGAGTGTTGACCAGCCGCGCCGCCACCGCACAGGCGTGACCGAGCAGCATCTCTGGCACCCCTTCGCCGACATGGCGCGCGTCCCCGGTCGGGAGGTGACGCTCGTCTCCGGCGAGGGCAGCTGGGTTCGCGACGAGCAGGGCCGAAGTTACCTCGATGCCAGCGCCAGCCTGTGGTACTGCAACGTCGGCCACGGCAGGGCGGAGCTGGCGGAGGCGGCGGCCGCGCAGATGCGCCGCCTCGCCGCCTACCACACCTTCGATGTCTTCACCAACCAGCCCGCCCGCGAGCTGGCCCGGCGGCTGGCCGAGACGTCGCCGACCGGTCCCGGCAGCGCCGCCTTCTTCACCAGCGGCGGCTCGGAGGCCGTGGATACGGCCGCCAAGCTCGTGCGCCGCTACTGGGAGGCGTGCGGGCAACCCCGGCGCCGGCTGCTGGTCGCGCGCGAGGAGGCCTACCACGGCATGGCGGCCTACGGGACCAGCCTCGCCGGGATCGCCCCCAACCGGGCGGGCTGGGGGCCGCTCGTCCGCGAGGTCGTCCACGTGGACGCGGACGATCCCGATGCGCTGAGCGAGTTCCTCGACCGTCATCCCGGCGAGGTGGCGGGCTTCTTCGGCGAGCCCGTCCGTGGCGCCGGTGGCGTTCATCCCCCGCCGCCGGGATACTGGGAGCGCATCCAGGCGCTGTGCCGCGGCCACGACGTGCTGCTCGTCGTCGACGAGGTCGTGACGGCCTTCGGCCGGCTCGGGTCCGCGTTCGGCTGCCCCCGCTTCGGCGTCGCGCCCGATCTCGTCTGCGTGGCCAAGGGCATCTCGTCCGGGTACGTGCCGCTCGGGGCGGTGCTGGCAGGCGCGCGCGTGCGGGAGGCGCTGTGGAGCCCCGGCGTCGGGCCGGTGCGGCATGGATTCACCTACTCCGGCCATCCGACGGCGTGCGCCGTGGGGCTGGCCAACCTCGACATCCTCGAGCGCGAGGGGCTGTACGAGCGGGTCCGCGACCTGGAGCCGGTGCTGCGCGAGCGGCTCGGCCCGCTCGAGGAGCACCCGCTGGTCGAGGAGGTGCGCACGATCGGGCTGCTCGCCGGCGTCGAGCTCGGCAGGGCGGCACGGGCGGCCGCCCCCGACCTCGCCGAGCGTGTCACCCGCCGCGCCCGCGAGCACGGCGTGCTCGTCCGCAACCTCGTGGGCCACACGCTGCAGGTCTCCCCACCCTTCGTGATCACCGCCGACGAGCTGGGGCGCCTGGCGGAGGTCCTCCGGCGATCCCTGGACGAGGTGGCGGACGAGCTCGAGCAGCCGGTCGTGACCGCCGGCGACGACGAGCAGACGGCGTGACGCGCGTGCGCCGGCTGGAGGGCAAGGTGGCGATCGTCACCGGCGCGAGCGCCGGCATCGGCGCCGCGATCGCGCACCGCCTCGCGGCAGAGGGAGCACGCGTGGTCGGCGTGGGGCGGCGTGGAGAGCCAGGCGCGGAGCTGGTCGCGGCGCTGGGAGGCCCCGAGCGCGCGCGCTTCGTCGCCGGCAGCGTCGCCGACCCGCAGACCGTGGGCGCGGCCGTGGGCGCGGCGCGCGAGTGGGGCGGGCCGCAGGTGCTCGTCAACAACGCCGGCATCGACCACACCGGGTCGGTGCTCGACACCGCGCTGGACGAGGTGCGCGAGGTGTTCGAGACCAACTTCTTCGGCGCGCTGCTGATGCTGCAGGCGGCCGGCCGGGCGATGGTCGACCACGGAGGCGGGAGCATCGTCAACGTGACGTCGCGGCTGGCGTCGATCGGCGTCCCGACGATGGCGCTCTACGGCGCGTCCAAGGGCGCGCTGCTGGCGCTGACGCGGGGCGCCGCGGTCGAGCTCGCGCCGCTCGGGATCCGCGTCAACGCCGTCGCCCCCGGGCAGACGCGCACCCCGCTGACCGAGGCCTGGCTCGCGCAGCAGACGGGCCCGGAGGCGGGCGAGGCCGCGGTGGCCGGGATCCCGCAGCGGCGGTTCGGGGAGCCCGAGGAGGTGGCCGCGACGGTCGCCTTCCTGGCCGCCGACGAGTCGGCGCACATCACCGGAGCGTCGATCCCGGTCGACGGAGGCTACACGGCGGCGTGACCGAGCTCACCCGCCTGACCGCCGCGCAGCTGCTGCAGCGCTTCCGCCGCCGCGAGCTGTCCCCGCTGGAGGCGACACGGGCGTGCCTCGAGGCGATCGAGCGCCGGGACGGCCCGGTGTACGCGTTCTGCCTCGTCGATCCCGAGCGGGCGCTGGCGGCCGCGCGCGAGAGCGAGCAGCGGTGGCGCGAGGGCGAGCCGCGCGGCCTGGTCGAGGGCGTCCCGGTCGCCGTCAAGGACGTCTTCCTCACCGCCGGCTGGCCGACCCTGCGCGGCTTTCCCGCCGTGCCGCGCGGCCCGATCTCGAATGCGGACGCGCCGGTGGTGGCGGCGCTGCGCCGGCACGGGGCCGTGATCGTCGGCAAGACCACGACGCCGCAGCTGGGCTGGAAGGCTGTGACCGACGGCCCCGACCTGCCGCCGACCCGCAACCCGTGGGATCCGAGCCGCACCGCCGGCGGCTCGAGCGGGGGCAGCGCGGCCGCCGTGACGCTCGGTCTCGTGCCGCTCGCGGTCGGGACCGACGGCGGCGGCTCCATCCGCATTCCCGCCGCCTTCTGCGGCATCGTCGGGCTCAAGCCGACGTTCGCCCGCGTGCCGCAGTGGCCGCCGAGCCCGTTCGGGCTGCTCTCGCATGCCGGCCCTCTGTCGCGAACGGTGACCGACATCGCGCTGCTGCTGGACGTTCTCGCAGAGCCCGACCCGCGCGAGTGGGCCGCGCTGCCACCGCCGCAGGCTCGCTCCGCCGACGCGATCGAGACCGGCGTCGACGGCCTGCGCATCGCCTTCAGCCCCGACCTCGGGCATGCCGCCGTGGAGCAGGAGGTCGCGGCGGCGGTGTCTGCGGCCGCGGCGGCGCTGGCGGAGCTGGGCGCGCGGGTGGAGCAGGTCGATCCGCCGTTCGCTGATCCGCGTGCCGCCTTCGACGTGCTCTGGAGCGCGGGGGCCGCCGCCGGCGTCGGCGCGCTGGCGCCCGAGCAGCGCAGCAGGCTCGACCCCGGTCTCGCGGCGCTCGTCGAGCGCGCGGTCACGCTCTCCGCCGCCGCGCTGCTCGAGGCGGAGGCGGAGCGGGCGCGCCTCGGGGCGGCCATGGGCCAGTTCCACGCCGAGTTCGACCTGCTGCTCACGCCCGCGCTGCCGATCGTCGCCTTCCCGGCCGGTCGCGAGGTTCCGGAGGGCTGGCCGGATCCCCACTGGCCGGCCTGGACGCCGTTCACCTACCCGTTCAACCTCACGCAGCAGCCCGCGATCACGGTGCCGTGCGGGTTCACGGCCGCCGGGCTGCCGATCGGCGTGCAGATCGTCGGCCCGCGCCACGGCGAGGCGCTCGTGCTGCGCGCGGCGCGCGCCTACGAGGCTCGCCATCCGCAGCCGACCTTCGCTCCCGATCCCAAGGAGGTTCCCGATGAGTAGTGAGCCGAGCGCCGGCCGGCGCTTCGAGATCCGCCTCGAGCGACGCGGCGTCGCGTGCGTGGCCCGCCTGCTCGACGACCGCGCACCGAGGACCTGCGCCGCCGTCTGGGACGCGCTGCCCCAGGGCGGGCAGGCGTTCCACGGCAAGTACGCCCGCAACGAGATCTACACGCTGGTCGAGTCGTTCGCCGACCCCGAGCCGGGCCTGGAGAACTCCACGATCACGCCGATCGCCGGCGACGTGTGCGCCTTCTGGTTCTCGGGCGAGGAGCTGGTGTCGGCGTCGCACGGCTACGGCGCCGAGCGCGGACCTCGCCGCGAAGCCCGGATCGTGGACCTGGCGCTGTTCTACGAGCGCAACAACCTGCTGCTCAACCCGGACGTCGGCTGGGTGCCGGGCACGGTGTTCGCGACGATCGAGAGCGGCCTGCGGGAGATGGCCGCGGCCTGCCAGGACATGTGGCTGCACGGCGTCGCCGGAGAGCGGCTCACGTTCGAGCGGGCGCCATGAGCGCCCCGGAGGCCGCGGTCACGGCGCGGCTCGATCCGGTGCCGGCCGGCATCGGCGTGGTGGCGCCGCACGACCTCGCGCTGGATCGGGAGCTGTGGCGGTGGACGCCCGAGCAGGTGGCTCTGTACGTCACCCGCACCCCGCCGCTCGACGTCGCCGTCGGTGCCGAGCTGGCGCACGCGCTGCGCGACGAGGACGCCCTGGCCCAGGGCTGCCGCGAGGTGGCCGAGGCCGATCCGGGCGTCACCGTGTACCTGTGCACGTCGGCGAGCTTCATCGCCGGCATCGCCGGCGAGGCGGAGCTGCGCGCCGTGATGGAGCGCGCCGGGGCGCGCCGGGCGCTCACCACGAGCGGGGCGCTGCTGGAG
>JBOGYU010000313.1:0-5617 GCA_050696935.1 Solirubrobacteraceae bacterium
ATGAGCCGGCCACGTCCTGGCCGGTGCCGAACATGCAGCGCCGCCTCGAGCATCCGGAACCACAGGGTGGCGGTGAAATAGCGGTTGGCCTCACGTCGCTCGACAACGTCGCTGAGATACTGGAGGACTTCATTCTCCAGACCGTCGCGCCCGGAAAGACCGGATGCTGGATCCGTCGAGAGGCGGAAGCGCGCCGGTCTCGATGTCGCGCTCGTGCGTGGCTGCTCCGTTTCGCGTGCTCCGAGCGCCGTCGCGCGCCGCGCAGACGGTCGCTTGGGACGACTCTGAGAAGTCAGCGTTCCTCGTTGTGTGACGCCCGTTCCGCCGGGCATTGCGGAAGCCACGTCCTGCCCGGGCGAGACGAGCGCGTGTCGTCCTTTCCGACGGTGATCTCAGCGCCTGCCGGGACTGCCGCAACCACACGCGAAAGGAGGAGCGCGCCGGTTCAGTCGCCGGTCCCGCGCCTCAATACCGAGTCGCATGGAAAGGAGGAGCGTGCGCCTCGACGGCGGTTCCTCCTGCGATCTTGGCCGATCGCGCCGAACCCTCCCAGCAGAAGTGCATAGGCCGGAGCGACCGCCGTCTGAGGTTTTCACACACGAGCGCGAAGCTTGGTTAGAGTCATCACGTTCATTCCAGCCGACGCGGAGCCGCGCCCAAGCAGCCGGCGCCTGCGAGGACGGAACTCCCCCAGCGTCCGGCCGCAGCGGACAGCGGATGAGCGCGGAGAGGGGAGAGCCATGGAGCACATGGATCGGCGCCAAGTCCTCAAGGGCGCTGTCGGTCTCGGGGTCGCAGGCGTCCTCTACAGTCCTCAGGCGGCGCTCGCCCACGGCCGCAAGGGCGCGCGCTATCGCTGGGACATTGTCAACCTCGGCTTTCCCGGGCCGTTGTGCGCCAGGGAAGGCGGGCGCGCCTCGTCGAAGGCGCAGGACGGCGCGCGCATCACGATCACCGGCTCCGGCACGTTCCGCGACGGGCGCGAATGCTCCAGGAAGGTCACCGGCGGCGGCACCTGGACGATCACCCCCGGGACACCCCCCACACCAGCGGCCGGCAGCGGCACGTTCAAGGTGGCCCACTTCGTCAGCTTCGAGCTCGCCCCGGGGACCGTTCCCGTCGCCGACTGCATCGGGGACGCGGCGGACGCGCGCGCGGGCCGGCTCACGGTGACGATCCGGTTCTCCGACGGCAGCGAGGGTGTGCTCGAGATCGGCTGCCGGTTGGCCGGCAGCCCGGACGAGATCATGGAAGGGATCACCGCCACCAAGGGGTTCGCGACGTTCTGGAACCACGAGGAGCCCGCGGCCGGCGTGGACGGCAACCGCACCCTCTTCCACGTCCTGCGCAAGCATGACGATGACGACGACGATGACGATGACTAGCGGTCTCGCGGACGTGCTCGCGCACCGGGAGCTAAGCCCAGAGCGCCTCTCGCGGAAGTCCGTTCTTCAGGCCGCGCAGAGACGCAGGCCTGCGGATCCGGCGGTGCTCACCAACGCCTGCCGCGGCGACCGCGACGACGACGACTAGCGACTCGGCCGAGGAGGTCGTCGATCGGGACGACCTCCTCGCGGCCGCCCGCAGGGCGACGAGCCGATCACGCGGTCGCAGCGAGCGCGACGGCAGCCATGTCGCGAGCGGAGCCTCCCTCCCGCTCGCCACGGGCAGTCGCAACGTAGAAGGCGCCCGGGAGCGGTTGGCCGCTGCTGTTCGACGAATGCGGCATTTTCCGCGTCTCGCTCGAGGCGCAGCTCACAGCCCCCTTGGACGACACGGAGCAGCGCCGGAACCGCCGGCATCTGACGTAGCGCCGCTGCTCCTTTGAGGAGCGAGCGTCTCGAAGCCGCGTCGACGCGCGCCTGCTTGGGACGAATCGCGCGTGGCGGGAGTAAAGGCGCAGACGCCTGCTCGCTCCGGGACGAGCGGGAGCGCCGGGGCGTTCCCGCCGTTGATCCTTCAGATCTGGAGTCCGGCGCTGGCCGACATCATCGGCGCGCGTCGCGCGTGGACCGTGGCGATGATGTCGTCGGTGTCGATGCCTTGTAGGTAGATCCTGCGCCACGAGGCGCCATGCGAAGGGAGATGACGGACGAACAACATCTCATCCGTGCCGGCTGGAATGCCGGGCCCGGGCTGATGCAGCGGCCCGGCGAAGCTGGGGGGCCGCCCGAGCGCGGGATCGCGCGCCGTGTGGCGAAGCGTCCCCGACGATGTGACGGCTGGGCGGCACTGCCAGACGCCCGCGCGCGTGCTAGCGAGACCGAAAGGTAGAGCGAGAGCGATCCGGTGGTAGAAGCCCCTCGATTTCAGACACGACCCGAATCTGGCGGACATGAGTCGTCGACATCGGCCACGCTGGTGGCGTCCGGGAGCAGCATCGTGACCCTCATTGGCCGCAGCATCGCAGACCCCGGCGCGCTCGCCCGCCGCGCGCGGGCGGCCGTTCATCGCGCGCCGCCGGGGCGTCCGACCAGCCTTGGGTCGCCGCTCTCGAAGTGGATCGGGTCGACGTCGACCGCGTCATGGATGCGGCGCGCCGCGTCGTCTTGGTCGGCGGCGAGCCAGCGGAGCCCCACACCCAGCGTCGTCGCCATGCGAGTGCACGCCGACGCGCTCGGCGCGGACCTGCATGGCGGGCCTCGGTGCTCCCGCGAGACGATGCCCCACCACTTCCGGGCGCCCTCAGGCGCGCGGTCGCGGTGATACACGGCGTGCCTTCATAGCGAATCTGGCTCGGGTTGGGCGGATGGAGGTTCGACGATGCGCTAGGCCTGCATCTTGGGCGGTTGACGGATCAGGCGATCGGCGTATTCGCGGCGTAGGCCTCCCCTCCCCGGGAAGCGTCCTCCAGATGGGGGGCGGGCGCCTCCTTTCCGGGCCGGGCGGACTAGTTCCGCCGCAGCAGCCCGTGGCGCTCAAGGAACGGTCGCCCGCGAGCACGGCAGCGCGGGTCGCCGCCGCGCTGAACGTCGACGCCCGGCATGTGCCGGGCGCTCGGAACGGGTGGCCCCACCGCCACCACCTGTTCGGGTGCAGAGACCGGTGGATCGCGGCGGGGCAGTTACCCGCTGGCTACATCATCCCGCTCATGTCGGGCATGCCGCCGCCGGCGCCGGCGCCCTCCTTCTCGGGCGGCTCCGCGACGATCGCCTCGGTGGTCAGGATGTTCTTGGCGATCGACGCGGCGTTCTGCAGCGCCGAGCGGGTCACCATCGCGGGGTCGATGACGCCGGCCTGCACCAGGTCCTCGATCTCGCCGCTCTGCGCGTTGAGGCCGTGGCCCTTGGGCGCCGTGCGGACGTCGTTGACGACGACCGAGCCCTCGCGGCCGGCGTTCTCGGCGATCTGGCGGAGCGGCTCCTCGAGCGCGCGCAGCACGATCCGCGCGCCGGTCGTCTCGTCCTCGTCGCTGATCGCGTCGAGGTTGATCGCGCTGGAAGCCTCGAGCAGCGCGACGCCGCCGCCCGGCACGATGCCCTCCTCGAGCGCCGCGCGGGTGGCCTGCAGCGCGTCCTCGACGCGGTGCTTCTTCTCCTTCATCTCGGTCTCGGTGGCCGCGCCGACCTTCACGACGGCGACACCGCCGGCCAGCTTCGCGAGGCGCTCCTGGAGCTTCTCGCGATCGAAGTCGGAGTCGGTGCTCTCGATCTCCGTCTTGATCTGGTTGATGCGGCCCTTGATCGCCTCGGACTCGCCCGCGCCGTCGACGATCGTGGTGGTGTCCTTCGCCACGACGAGGCGGCGCGCGCGGCCGAGCTGCGAGAGCTGCGTGTTCTCGAGCTTGAGGCCCATCTCCTCGGTGATGACCTCGCCGCCGGTGAGGATCGCGATGTCCTCGAGCATCCGCTTGCGGCGATCGCCGAACCCCGGGGCCTTCACGGCGACGCCGGTGAACGTGCCGCGCAGCTTGTTCACGACGAGCGTCGCGAGGGCCTCGCCGTCGACGTCCTCGGCGATGATCAGCAGCGGGCGACCGGACTGGATGACCTGCTCCAGCACCGGGAGGATGTCCCGGACGGAGCCGATCTTGGAGTTGGCGACGAGGACGTACGGATCCTCGAGGACCGCCTCCATCCGCTCCTGGTCGGTGACCATGTAGGGCGAGATGTAGCCCTTGTCGAACTGCATCCCCTCGGTGAACTCGAGGTCCATCCCGAAGGTCTGGCCCTCCTCGACGTTGACGACGCCGTCCTTGCCGACCCTCTCGATCGCGTCGGCGATCACGTCGCCGATCTCCTCGTCGCCGGCCGAGATCGCCGCCACGCGGGCGATCTGGTCCTTGCCGGAGATCTCCGCGGACTGCGACTTGATGTAGTCGACGACCTGGTCGACCGCGACCTCGATGCCGCGCTTGAGGCCGAGCGGGTTCGCGCCGGCCGCCACGTTCTTCAGCCCCGCGTGCACGATCGCCTGGGCGAGCACGGTCGCCGTCGTGGTGCCGTCGCCGGCGACGTCGTTGGTCGCGGTCGCGACCTCGCGCACCAGCTGGGCGCCCTGGTTCTGGAAGACGTCCTCGACCTCGATCTCGCGCGCGATCGTGACGCCGTCGTTGGTGATCGTCGGCGCGCCGTACTTCTTGTCCAGCACGACGTAGCGGCCGCGCGGGCCGAGCGTCACCTTGACCGCGTTCGCGACGGCGTCGACACCCTGCTCCAGGGCCTTGCGCGCGTCCTCGGCGTACTTGAGCTCCTTGTGTGCCATGTGTCTCTTGGTCTCCTAGCTCTGGACCTTTGCGAGCACGTCGCTCTCGCGCAGGACGAGCAGATCCTCGCCCTCGACCTTGATCTCCGTGCCGCCGTACTTGGAGTACAGGACCTCATCGCCCTCGGCGACGTCGAGCGGCGTGCGCTTGCCCGTGTCCTCGTTGATCTTGCCGTCGCCGACGGCGAGGACCTTGCCCTTGATGGGCTTCTCCTTCGCGGTGTCGGGGAGCACGATGCCGGACGCGGTCGTCTCGTCCTCTTCGACCGCCTTGACGATCAGGCGATCGCCCAGGGGCTTGAGCTTCATGCGGGACCTCCACTCAGATCGGTCGGATCTCTCGGATTGGCACTCCAAGGAGGAGAGTGCCACCCAACGAGCATTCTAGGTCAAAGGCAGGGAGTCGACCAGGAGTCGGCCGGCGGCTCCCGGCGCTGGAGCCGGACTCACAGCACCCGCACTCCTTCCGCAGCTTGTACCGGGCGATCTGGCCTGAACGGACCATCTAGTCCCACCCAGCCGTCGTGGGTGTGGACCACCTCATCCGCCACGTCCCGCGGCACCACCGTCCTAGCCGACGAGCCCGCGGCGTTCAACGCGTTCACCATCGCCCGGGCGACCTACGCCCTTGGCCTTCTCATCGCTTCCGCCGTCGTCGATCGTGGGCCCGGCGGTCAGGAGGTCGGCCGCGCCTTCGTGCACTGGGCATTGCCCGGCGGATCCCCGTCGTGCTCGGCGGGGCGGCCCCGTCCGGCAGGTGGAGCTGGATCGGCGGCTCAGCCGTCGCCGCTCGGCGCCGCGTGTCCGGCGGTCGAGACCGGCTACCCGGCGGGGCTGGCGTCGGCGCCGCCGGCCGTCGGCGGCTCGATCGTCTCGGTTTCCTGCTCCCCGCCGACCGGCACCCGCCGCGGCT
>JBOGYU010000314.1:0-5601 GCA_050696935.1 Solirubrobacteraceae bacterium
ACCGACCATCGGCAAGACCTGCCTTCACTCGGCGACGCTCATCTCGGGACGGACGACGAGCCTTCCGCTAAGCGCGGAAAGCAAGGGGCGCCAGGCGCCCGCTCTCGCCGGAGTGCGAGCGTCGGAGTGACGGTCCAGGCGCGCCCGCACAGGACGACGAACAGGCGCGCCGACCGTGCTCCGCCCGCTTCCGCTCTCAACCAGAGCGGTAGCCTCGGCGTTCGCGATGCACCGGTCGCCGCCTGGACGAGGACCACCGCCAGCTCGACGTCAGGCGCCTACGATGCCTCCCGGCGCGAGGATGAACGC
Organism: Solirubrobacteraceae bacterium; assembly: GCA_050696935.1. Lineage (GTDB taxonomy): Bacteria > Actinomycetota > Thermoleophilia > Solirubrobacterales > Solirubrobacteraceae > DASSUW01. The sequence continues at coordinate 310 of JBOGYU010000314.1, forward strand.
AACCGCGGCTGCCCCGTGCGCCGCTTAGCGTTCAATCCTGCACCGATCCTCCCCAAGGCCCGTCACGCTCCCCATGTCTCGCAACCGGGATCCAGTCCGGCAAGTAGCGCCTCGAGCCCGAACTCGAACTGCTCGTCCGGGTCGAGCATGCAGCAGTCGCGGGCGACGCGCACCAGCTCGGGCGGTGCGCCGGGCGGGAGGGCGCGCGCGAACTCGACGAACCACTCGAGCTCGTCGGTCCCGTCCAGGCGGGATCGCCCCGCCCCGAGATAGGAGATCTCCATCGTCGCGTAGCCGCAGGCGTAGCCGAGCACCGTGTTGAGGATCTTGGCGGCCCGTTCGTCATCGAAGCCAGCGTGGCGCAGCACGTCGAGGGCGCGGCCGAGGGTGCGCAGCATCGGCTCAGCCCATGAGCTCGCGCCCATAAGCAGGGGGAAGGCGTTTGGATGGTCGGTGGCGAGCGCCCGCTCGCGCCTCGCGAGCGAGCGAAGCGAGTCCCTCCAGTCCTCGCCCTCCTCGACCGAGCGCTCGAGCTCCTCCCAGAGCAGCTCGACGATCCCCGCCCGGAGGGCCGCCTTGTCCGCGACGTGGTTGTAGATCGACATCGCCTCGACCCCGAGCCGGTTGCCGAGCGCGCGCATCGTGAGCGCGTCGAGCCCCTCGTCGTCGATCAGGCGCAGGGCCTCCACCAACACCCGCTCGCGCGTCAGCCGTGGGCGAGCGATCCGCGCCTTGGTCGCTTTGGCTTGCCTCGTAGACATCGCTTGGCAGCTTACATCATACATCTGCTAGCTTACGTACGTGGCTTACGTGATAAGCCCGCAATCGGCGACTCGAAACGGAGGAGGAGAGCGATGAGAATCACGGTGGTCGGCAGGGGCAACGTGGGCGGCGGCCTCGCGGATCTGTGGGAGCGCGCCGGCCATCAGCTGACGCGCCTGGGCCGCGACGGCGGCGACGTCTCGGACGCCGAGGCGGTACTGCTGGCGGTGCCCGGAGGAGCCATCGCCGAGGCGCTCGAGAGGTTGCAGGGCGTCGAGGGCAAGACGGTGATCGACGCCACCAACGCCACCACCAAGAGCTGCCGCGCGGAGCCGCCGGACGGGTTCCGCTCCAACGCTGAGTTCGTGAAGTCCAAGACGAACGGGCCAACGGCGAAGGCGTTCAACATCAACTACGCCGGGCTCTACGGCAGGCTCGGCGAGGCACGCGCTACGCCCAGCGACCTGTGGTCCGGAGACGACGAGGCGCGCGAGGTCGTCGAGCGCCTCAGCCGCGATGCCGGCTACGACCCCGTGCGCGTCGGCGGCCTCGAGACGGCGGCAGCCCAGGAAGGCCTCCTCGATCTCGTCGGCGCGATCGCCGAGAGCGGGCTCGGGCCGTTCGTCTACCGGATGGCGCCGCCCGACCGGCTCTGAGAGGAGAGGGCTCGTGAGGCTCGACGGCTTGCATCACGTCCCGGCGATCACCGCCGACGTCGATTCGAACCTCGACTTGTACGGTCGGCTGCTGGGACTGCGGCTGATCTGGCAGGGCCTGAACGCCGACGACCCCGGGACGCGGCATATCGCCTACCGCGACGGCGAGGCAGCCTCAGGGTGGATTGCTGCCAACCCCCACGGGGCGGTGCTGCCGGTGGTCGACCCTTCGACGTGCTGCGCGCCGCGATCCCTCGGATCGAGGAATGGCTCGAGCAGCCGGCCGGCTGACTGCCGTCCCACTGGTGAACCCCCCTGATCGGAGGCACGTCATGACCGAAGTCAACCTGCAAGACCTCGACCGCGAGGCGCTCGTCGAGCACCAGCTCGCCGGCTACCAGAAGCTGCCCGACCTGGTGCGCCTGTGGCCGCACGTGTTCGGGGAGCTGGCCACCGGCAAGCCGGTCGATCCCGCGCGGGTGGCCGCCCTCGCCGGGTTGCCGCTCGACCGCACCATCGCGGTGCTCAGGTACGGGGAGTGGGACCCAGCCGGCGAGCGGCTGGTCGGGTTCGGGCTGACCAGCATCGAAACCCCCCACCACGTCGACATGGGCGAGGTCACCATGTGGGCCTGGTGCGCCCCGGACGCCCTGTTCATCCCCTCGATGATCGGCAAGGCCGCGCGCATCGAGTCGCCGTGCGCGGCCACCGGCGAGCCGATCCACATCCGCACTACCCCCGCCGGTGTGGAGCGTGTGGAGCCGGCCAGCGCGGTGGTGTCCACCGTCAGCAGCGATCTCCTGGTCACCCAGGGCAGGCAGGTTTGCAACGCGAGCAACCTGTACCGCGACGCCGAGGCGGCCTCGGACTGGCTTGCCGCCAACCCCAACGGGATGGTGCTGCCGGTGGTTGACACCTACGACCTCTACCGCGAGGTCGACCGGCGACTTCAACCATGGCTCGCCCAGCAGACCGACCGAGGGCTGGCGGGCCACCGGTGAACTCTCGATAAGGCCCTAGGTTCGCGATCACAGCCCTCCGGGCGCTCCTGTTCGCGTCACGGATGCGAGCATGTCCGCGACCGAGCCACACATGCCCGCCTGGGACGACACGCGGAAGTCTGCGTTCCCGCTAAGTTCGCTTCTGCTTCTCACGGAAGCGGGCCTCGCCGGCTCCCCTCGCCCGCGCGGGGCCGCGCCGCACCGGGTCGCTCCCGGGAAGCCATAGCTACTTCGAGGACATGTCCTCAACAGCCGAATGCAGGCCGGATCGATTCGGGGCACCAACTGACTACGGATAGCGTTCGGCGGCGGTCTCGAACTTCGGCGAGCCGGTGCGTGCGTAGAGAACGACCAGCGAGAGCGCGTGCATCAGGCTCAACCGGCCCATCTCACGCGCCGCCATCTCCGCCTGCTGAACTTGCCCGCGGTCGCAGGCCCGTTGGAAGCGCCCGGAGGCGGAGCCCTGACTCGTCACGAACACATGTTCGCACGGATCTGCAGCAGCACGGTCGCTGCCGCCATCGCCGTCAGCCATGTCCTCTGCGTGAGCTGTCCCGTCTGGCCACTTTCGCGCCGGAGCCGCTCGCGGCATCATCGTGCCCGTGCCTCCGGCCGAGCTCGTCTGCGTCGAATGCCGGCGCTGTGCTGACTTCGACGCTCGCTGCTGGCAGGCGCACCTCGTCGACGCCGATGACGATGGCGGGGACGAGGTCGTCTTCTTCTGCCCGGCGTGTGCTGCTCGCGAGTTCGGCGATCTGCGGCATCGCCCGCTAGAGCCTTGATGTGAAATCGGGAGCGTTCTGCCCTGAGACGCTTCGGTTGTCTGACGCTTCGAGAAGGTCGATCTTTGTCGCGCGCGGCTAATGACAGCTCGCTGGCGTGGGGACGAGCGTGGGCGGCAGTCGCAATTGCCTGAGGAGCGTCTGCGCACGCTGGCGCATCGACCGCGTTGGGTCTTGACGGCCGAAATCGATCCGGACATCCACGAAGTAGATGCCGCGGTAGTGCCCGGCAAGACGATATTCGGGGAGGGAGGAACCCTCCTGCGACGCGATCTGGTCGGGGTGCTGGAGGTTGAGCGGAAGTCGAAGCGCCCGACGCCACGACGGAGCAGGAGACGTTGGACGCCGTGGGGAGAGAAGCGTCCACACATAGACGCCGTTCCGCGGGATGTCGTTCAGGTTCGCGAAGCCGCGCGTATGCGCCCAGGAGTTGGCGGTCGTGCTCATCGGGTTCGCGCCGAGGTTCCCCTGGACCCAGCCCGGCGGCAGAGGCGAAAACCACGCCGGACAGATCCATTGGGTGGAGCCAGCGCTCGACGACGAAGACGATCCACTGGAGCAGGCGGCCGCGAGCAAGACGACGGGAACGATTGCCGCTGACAGAACCAGACGCACCCTCTCCACTCTTACGACGGAGGCGCCGATAGGGGTCCAGCGTCCATCCCTTCGTCGTATGGGGAATCGGCGTCCTGCCTGATTCGCCTGTGCTACAGCGTGGGAGGGCCTCAGAGGTCACGAGACCCGGTGAGTTTCACATCAAGCCTCCAGACCCGCCGGCGCGGTAACGGCGTCCCGCGGTAGGTCGGCGAGCACGACGACGTGGCGTTGCCGGGTCGGGCTCGCCGGTATCGGCGCGCTGCTCGAGTGAGCGTTTTCGTCGAGCCGGGTACCCTCGCAGTGGGCTTGTTGCGCCCAGTGGGCGATGGAGACGCCGTCGTCGAAGCCCGTTACCTTCCCGGCCGCGCCGCGACAAGGGAAGTAGGTGGAAGGCCTCGCCGAATTGGCCTTCCGGCGACACCATGCGCAGATCTATCGCTACCTCCGCCGCAGGACGGGCGACGCGCATCGGGCGGAGGACCTCGCCCAAGAGGTGTTCGCCGACGCGTCTGTGGCGCTCGCGCGCGGCGATTGGCGCCCGGCGTCGATGCTGGCCTGGCTGTACACGATCGCGCAGCGGCGCTTCGCCGACGAGGTCCGGCGGCGACGATCCTCCGCCGACGGCGTTCCCCTCGACGACTTCCTCGACGAGCTGGCAGCTCCCGACTATGGAGCTGACGTCGCGCAGGCGCTTCGCGAGGCGATCTCGCGGCTGCCGCCCGGCCAGCGGCAGGTGATCTCGATGAAGCTTCTCCGCGGCTCCTCCTTCTGCGACATCGCGAACGCGATCGAAGTGAGCGAAGCGGCCGCGAAGATGCGCTTCCAGCGGGCACTGGCCGCGCTCCGCGTGGATCTCGAGCAACAGGGGATCGGTCCCTGACATCCAATGCCGGAAAGCTGCGGCTCGATCGGGAGGTGCTCGAGCTGCTGCGCGACGACCCAGAGCTACTGGCGCTCGCCGACGCGATCGCCTCGACGCAGCACCACGGCAGCGGCCGGCGCCCCGATGCCCCACCAGGGCGGTGGCTCCGCGCTTCCGAAGTCGGCCGCACGCTCTGGCCCCGGCCGCGACGGCGTCGCAGCGGGTAGACGGTCTCCGGGGTCGTGGCCGGCGACGCCGTTACCTTCGCCCGCCCGCACACGACATACCAGGTAGGAGGCACGAGTCGCCCATACAGGAGGTGTTCTCGCGACGCACCAGCCCAGGTCGGAGCCACCCGAAGCAGCAGTCCGAAGCCGCTTGCGCGCGGGCCTCCCGGCGGCACTGTCAGCGAACTGTCAGCCGACTGTGAGCGTCACGGCGTAGCCATGACCGGAAGGAGTTCGTGGTCCCAGATGCGTTTCCAGCGAGCAAGCGACGTCGATGTTCAGCCGCGCGAGAACGGCCGTGTTCAGGTTCGCCTCCGCAGCCCGGACGAGGCCAGGCCGGCAGGCCCTTCGGTCCGGCGCCGGCTCGTGCGCCCGCTTCCGCTCCTCGGCCTCCTGCTCGTCGTG
>JBOGYU010000315.1:0-5581 GCA_050696935.1 Solirubrobacteraceae bacterium
CCCGCCTGCCGTCCCGGATCGAACGGCGCACCAGATGCGACACGTACTCGCGATCACCATGACGACGACTGATCTTGGCCACATGCATCGCCCCACGCTTCTCAGCCATAGAGCGGATAATGACACGACCTTCGGACAGAAGACCGCCAATACTCTTGGCTACACCTACCGGCTACAAGAAAGGCCGCGATCCCAACGCCCACGCGGGATCGCGGCCGATCAAGACGCCGCTAGGCCAGGCAACTTCGGGGGTTAGACGTCGTGCCTAAGCACCGGATGCACCGGATCCGGCCAAGCGGCGCTTCTGTTGGTCGTCCGCAGCAGGCGCGTGCGATTCGCCCGCAGAGACGCTCGCATACAGTCGACAGCGGAAGCGTGGCCACCGGACACGCGCCCGCTTCCGAGCTGTGCCTCGAGGCCGAGGGCACGGAGGGCGCGGGCGGCGTTGCCGGGCAGGTAGATGCCGGCGCCTGCATGGCGCCATGCCGGTTCGCGCTCGATCACGTCGACCGCGACACCGGTCCGCGCGAGCATGGGCGCCAGCGCCTGCCCGGCGATACCGCACCCGACGATCAGCACGCGCCGCCGGTCGGACGTCGCCGCGCCGGCTCAGTCCGCCGCTGCGCAGAGCGCGACTCCGGGGATTTCGTAGCCTCCGTCGACGGCGAAGGGGGCGAACGCGGCACGGAGCTGCGTCTTGAGGGTCTGGCGCTCGTCGTCGGGCAGTCGCCGGAGCACCAGCGCGGCCGGCCCGCCCGTGTCGGTTGCATACGTCGTGTAGTCGTCGAGGTCGCGGAAGGTGAAGCGAACCGGGATCTCCTCGGTGCGCACGGCGGTGAAGCCCGCGCCTACGAGCAGCGCCCGCGTCTGCTCCTCGCTCGCCATCGCGAACGGGCCCGGGGCGCCGGGCTCGGGTGGCGGCATGTGGCCGCGCTCGATCAGCAGCCCGAAGCCGATCGTGGCCCACGGGTTGCGCTCGGGCGCGCCCCAGACCGCCAGCGCGAGGCGCCCGCCGAGCCGCAGCACGCGCCGCGTCTCGGCGAACGCCGCGGCGGGATCGGGCATCAGCATGTAGCCGAACCGGCAGAGCACCCCGTCGACCGAGTCCGCGTCGAGCTCGATGCGCTCGGCGTCCATCACGCGGTAGTGCGCGTTCCCGCGTCCGAGCTCGGCACCGCGGCGGCGGGCTACCTGCACCATCGCCGGGGAGAAGTCGGTCGAGATTAGCCGGCCGCCCTCGCCGACGATCGCCGCCGCTTCGAAGCCCGTGTCGCCCGCACCGGCCGCGAGCTCGAGCACCGTGTCGCCGCGCCGCGGCGCGAGCTCCTTGATCATCCATTCGCGCACCGGGGTCATGATCTCCTCGATGCGAGCTCGCCAGCGCTCCCAGCGCGGCGCGATCGCCTCCGCGATCTCGTAGATCTCGCGCCGCTGCTTCTCGATCGCCTCGGTAGTCATCCCGGTCTCCTTCGCTGGTTGTCCCTCGATGAGCCGTCGAGCGCTGTGCGAAGCGCTTCCAGAAAGGCTTGTGGCTGTTCGATGGCAGGATCGTCGCGGGCGTCCTCGATCACATGCAGCGCCCAGCCGTAGCGTTCGCTCGCGACCCGGGCGACGTTCAGCCGCACGCCGCGATCGTGCCGTCCCCAGATGAGGGTCGTGGGAACGGTGATCCGGGCCAGATCGTGCGGCGGGATCGCCGACGCCAGTGGTCGCATGAGGCGCCGCATGGCAGCTCTGACAGCCGGGGTGCGGAAGCGATCCAGGGCGTACGCCGCCATCGCGTCCCAGCGCTCGCCCATCTCGCCGCGCAAACCGTCGAGGTCGGCGAAGCAGTAGTTGCGAAAGCCGCGCTCGAGACCGCGTTCGGTCGGTCGCAACATGACGCCGGCGTAGGTGAGCACCATCCCCACGGGCGGTCGGTATCGAGCCAGTCCGTAGCTATCGACCAGCACCAACGCCTGCAGCCGGTCGCTGTGGTCGACCGCGAACCGGGCGGCGATCGCGCCGGCCGCCCCCTTGCCCACCAGCACGGGCGGCGTCGAACAGGTCTGCTCGATGAGCTCGCCCACCCACGTCATCACCCTGTCGATCGTCGGCGGACCGTGGGACACCTGCGACGCCCCCAGGCCGGGAAGGTCCGGTGCGATGACACGGTGGGTTCTCGCCAGCTCCGGGATCACCCGCATCCACACGGCGGCGAACTCGGCCTGGAGGAAGACGACCGGTGGCCCGCCACCGCCCTCCAGCAGGGCGGTGGAGACCCATCCAGGTCCAACCGTCGTTCCGTCATCGGCAGCCCCGCCAGCAGTCGCTCGCGGAGATCATCGACCGTCGGAATTCGGCCTTGTCGATCCACGTCTGGCTGTGCGCTCATCACCGCCTCCTGGCCGGATGCAACTGGCCCGGCTGGCCACGGATGGAACGCTAGGAGCGCTCGCCGGCCCGTTCCATCGGGAGTTCTCCCCATGCCAGCAGCCCGTGCTCCATCGCGAACAGCGTCGCGGCCGCGCGGGTCGAGACACCGATCTTGCGGTAGGCGTTCTGGATGTGGTGATCGGCGGTCTTGACGGAGATCCCGAGCGCGCGAGCGACCTGCGAGGTCATCGAGCTGCCGCGATCCGCGTTCGGCAGCGGCGGCCGACTCAGCCGACGAGAGCCTCGATCGCGGCTATGAAGCGCTCGGCGGTCCCGACGAGCTCCTGCGCCTCGGAGAGCTCGAACGACTCGGCGGCGTAGTCGCTGGCCTCGCGCCGCGCCTGTGCGCGCTGCGCAGCTTGTGCGAGCCCCGCATCGAACTCGCCGGTCAGCACGAACTCCTCCCGGAAGAGCGCCCATGAGCCCGCGTGGGAGCGCGCGTGGCGGTCGCGCTCGCTGAGGGCGGCGCGAGCCCCGTAAAGCATCGCGTAGTAGGCCGTCGAGATCGCCGTGGCGGCGTGGCCAGCATCAACCAGCGTCCGCGCGCTCGCGACTCCCTCTCGCGCCCTCGCAAGCAGTTCCGCCGAGCGCGGGCTCACGAACCGCCGTAGAGGACGATCTTGTCTCGATCGACGTCGCGCAGGAAGAACGAGTCGATCGCCCGCCGATCCTCTACCCACGCCCGTGACCGCTGCCGCGGATCCACAATGATCCGCGGGTTGCCCAGGTCGCCGAGAACGCGCCACAGCGTCGGGATCAGTGCCTCGTCGTCGCGTTCGCTCGCCGTCACCACGAGCACGTCGATGTCCGACTCGTCATGCGGGCGCTCACCGCGCGCGCGAGAGCCATACAGCCAGACGGCATCAAGGTCATCACCGTACTGCTGCTCGAGCGCGGCCACGAACCGATCGAGGAACTCTCGCTCGCGCTCATCCAGGGCAGCGTCGGCGAGAACGGCCATGACGGCCATGGTACGGCCGGGCGGGTCGTTACCGCCGATGGCCAGGACCCGCGGCTTCGCGTGAAGACAGAACTCCGGGGCCGTTGCGCTACAGCTTCGTCAGTTCGCGGCGATACTGGCCCCATGGGCCGGCGAGAGGCCACGAGCCACAGCACGGCGTGGATTCATGAGCGCGATCTGCTCGGCGCTCTCCTCATCTCAGCGGAATCCGGTGACCTCAAGGTTGATCGTCTCGAGAATCTGAGCACTGAGCATTTCGTTGGCCCACACGCGGCGGCGACGTTTGCCGCGCTGCGCGGGTTGCTCCAGCGCGGCACCCAGGTTGATCGCCATGTACTCGTCGACGAGTTAGTCACCCGCCACGGCGCGCGTCGTAGCGACGCTCTCGATTATGTCGACGCCCTGGTCGCCGATGCTCCACCTCAGCCCCACCTCGGAGAACGCATTCGCCGGGTTTGCGAGGCGGCCGCTCGGCGCAAGCCTCGGGCGTGAGCCTGCTCGCACCGCGTGCCGCTCTTCGGGCGACGCGAGACGCTTCCGCGGAAGCGCCCCAGCGCTCCTTCTCGCGCATTGCGATAGCGAGTAACGGTCGGCCGTGACGCTCGGACTTCGTCCGTTGCGGGCGCGAACTCGGCGCCAGCGGAGACGCCCCCGCATCTCGCGCTAGGCAGCAGCGCGGCTGCGATGCGCGAGGTCAGACTCTTGCGTCATGGTCCGCCGACGGCTCGATCTGGGTCGTCGCCGCGATCGGCGGGCCAGGGTTGCGGGACGCGTGGTCAGCTCACGCGCCTGCCGTCGACCAGGAAAGGCTCGGCGAGCATCCGCGGTTGTGAGCCATCTTCGCTGAGGATCGGCTCGGCCGAATATTGCGCCACGTAGACGCGACGTATGCGGTCGGTCGTGTTGGGGCCGCTGCGCCGTCTCGACTCCGGCCGAGTTCGCCGTCTCGGCGCCCTCTTCCACGAAGTGCGGGATGCGGAGGCGGTAGACGACGTTCTTGTCAACACCGGATTGGGGTACCTGCTGAGCTTCGCTTGGCGAGCGTCTCTCGACAGCGACGACGTCGTCGAAGGCGTCGATCTGCATCCGGCGGTGGAGACGGTCGCTCGCATGCTGCGAGCCGACCCGGATGCCGGTGATCTCGCCACGCTGGCGCGGGCTGCGCGCCTGAGCTCCTCGCACCTGAGCCGGATCTTCAAGGAGCAGACCGGCGTATCGATCACCCGGTTCCGCAACCAGCAGCGACTGCAGCGCTTCCTGCATCTCTACGGCGGAGGGCGGCGCACCACGGCGCTCGCCGCCGCCCTCGACGCCGGCTTCGGCAGCTATGCCCAGTTCCACCGCGTCTTTCGCCAGCAGGCGGGACGGAGCCCGTCCGCGCTGCGCACCGCCGCCGCCGACGATGACCTGAGCCTGGCACGGGACCATCGCTGAGCGCGCGCGGTGCCTCCGAACATGAGCCGGCGGACCTCAGCCAGCGTCGCCATCGAGGTATCGCCGGGCGTCGTCATGGCCAGCTCGCCTGCGCGACGGCGCACTCGAGCGCCTCCTGGATCGGCCTTGCAGAGGCCGTGTGCAGCCCCCACCACGACGACTGTCACGGGTCGCTCCCACCTCGCGCCAGGCGCCATCCCATCTGCGGAAGGCAGCAGCGCCATCGGCGCTACCGCATCCGTCGGATGCGGAGCAGTCTCGACCTTCCTGCTCATCTTCCAAGCACGCGCGATAGTGCCGGCGGCCCGCTCGCCGCTGCAGCCCTGTAGCAATAGCGAGCGTCCGCACCGGCAAGCCGCTCCGCGCTCTGTTCCTGGCCAGCGTACCGGCGGCTCGGCTGGCGACGCGAGCGTTCACGGCCACTCGCGCGGCGCGGCGTTAGGGAGGACTGGCACGTGGCGCTGCGAAACTGCATGGCGTGTCCTCGCGAGGACGGTCGCTTTCGATGTTCGTGGTGCAGCGCAGCTTCCGCCGGGTGCGCCACGGCTATGACCCGGTCGAGGTCGACCGCCACCTCGAGCTCGTCAGCCAGTGGTTCACGAGCACCGACGTCGGCCGGGCGTTCACGCAGCAGCGCACGCAGCTTGAGGCACGCGAACGGGCCGTGGCCGCCCGCGAGGCCGACCAGTCACGGCATATCGAGGGGGCGCGGCTGGAGGCCGACGCGACGCTCGAGGGCGCGCGCCGCCGCGCCGATGCGGCGGCCGAGGC
>JBOGYU010000316.1:0-5559 GCA_050696935.1 Solirubrobacteraceae bacterium
GGCTGCGCCGGCGTCAGCTGCGGGCGCAGGACCGCGGCGGCGAGCACCAGCACGAGCACGCCGATCCCGGCGACCGCGTAGGCGGTGCGCGGCGACCCGATCGCCACCAGCGCGCCGCCGAGCAGGTAGCCGACGCCCGGCATGGCCGCGGCCAGCGACTCCAGCAGGCCGACGATCCGGGCCTGGTAGTCGGGGGGCGTCGCCTCCTGGAGCGCGTTCATGACCGCGATCCACTGGACGCCGTTGCCGGCGCCGCCGACGACCGAGAACAGGCACGCGACGAGCAGGCTGTCGGCGGTTGCCAGGGCCAGGTAGGCGGCGCCGATCGCGGCGGTGGAGAGGATGATCAGCCCGAGCGCCGACCGCTGCTTGACCAGCAGGTAGAAGAGGCTGCCGACCACGATCCCGGCTCCCCAGGAGGCCAGCAGGATGCCGAACCCGGCGTCCGTGGTGCCGAGGCTCTCCTTGGCGTAGATGACCTCGATCGGGATGACCAGCGTGAACAGGATCAGCGCGATCGCCTGGCCGCTCAGGAGCAGCCGCACCAGCGAGTTGGTGCGGGCGAACCGCATGCCGGCCCCGAAGCGCTGCCGCCAGGGCTCGCGCTCCACCAGCACGGCGGGCAGCCCGCGCGTGACGCCGAGCAGGACGGCGATCGCCAGGAACGACCCGGCGTCCACCAGCAGCGCCGTGCTGAGGCCGAACTGGGAGATCAGCAGGCCGGCCAGCGCCGCCCCGCCGACGGCGGAGAGGGCGAAGCCGATGTTCATCAGGGCGTTGCCCTCCTTCAGCAGCCCGGCCGGCTGCAGCACCGTGGCCACCGCGCCGCGCGTGAGCCCGCGCGCGGTGATGGCGAGCGCGCCGTCGACCAGCCCCAGCGCGAGCACGAGCGCCAGCACGAAGTTGCCGTCGGCGATCAGCGCCAACGCGGCGAAGACCAGCGCCTCGACCGCGTAGAGCCCGGGCAGGCTCCTGCGCAGCGCCACCTGGTCGAACCGGGCGGTCAGCGCGGGGGCGATGAGCGCGGGCAGGAACTTGGCCGAGATGAAGAAGGCCGCCGTGGGGGCCACCGCCTCCGTCTGGTTGTAGACCAGCACGGCGAGGGCCACGATCCCGACGCTGTCCCCCAGCTCGTTGAGCGTGTAGGACGCGAGCAGACGCCGGAAGGGCCAGACGGCCAGCGGTGCTAGTCGCCCCTGCACCGGCCCCATCCTATTGCTCCAGCGAACGAGTTCCAGCCGGACGGATGTCCACCCCGGTCCATCGCTCGTCGCATTAAGTCAGCACACTGTCCTGCCGATCACCAGAGGGCTGTGACGAGACGAAAGGGGTCCATCCTCGCCGCCCAGGTGGTCGTGATGCTCACCGCTGGGCTGGTCGCCGCGCTCACCTGGGACGCCGCAGACTGGCAGCCAGTCGAGCTGGGTGCCCTCCTGCTCGTCCTCGCGGTGAGCAGCGAGATGCTGGTGATGGACGTTCGCGGGCTGCGGGTATCCGGCGCGTTCCTGGCGATCGTGCTGGCGATGGTGCTGCTCGGGCCGGCGCCCGCGGCGGCCATCGGCGTCGTCTCGACGCTGATCGACGCCATCGCGTCGCGCCGCCCGTGGGACAAGGCGGCCAACAACGTGGTGACCTGGGCGGCGTTCCCGCTTGTCGGCGGGCTCATGTTCGGGGCCATCTCGGATCCGAGTAGCACGTGGTTCCCGTTCTCCGTGGCGGTGCTGGTGGTGTTCATGACCACCAACTTCCTGAACTTCCTGATGGTGGCGACGTTCCACCGTGCCAGGCACGGGGCCTCCGTCGGCGACGCGCTGCGCACGGCCTTCGCGCCGGTCCTGCCCTCCGAGTTCGCGACCGGCCTCCTTACCGCAGCCGTCGCCTACGGCTACCAGCGGCTCGGCGTGGGCGCCGTCGCCCTCGCCGCCGTGGTGCTATTCGTGTTCCAGTACCTGATGCGCGCCGGCGTCCAGGCGTTCGAGCGCGGCGAGGAGCTCTCCCAGCGGACGCGCGAGCTGGCCTCGCTCCAGGTCGGCCTCCTGAGCACCGTCATGCAGACGCTCTCGATGCGCGACGCGATGACCGCGCGGCACTCGGCCGCGGTCGCCCGCTACGCGCGCGAGGTCGCGACGATGCTCGGCGTCTCCGCGCGGGAGCAGGAGCTGATCCACACCGCCGCCCTGCTGCACGACATCGGCAAGTTCATCTTCCCCGACTCGATCCTGTTCGCCGACCGCAAGCTCACCGACGAGGAGTGGGAGATCGTCAAGCTGCACCCCGAGCAGGGCGCCCGGCTCGTGCGCCGGATCGAGGGCTATGGCCCGGTGGCGGAGATCATCCACAGCCACCACGAGCGCGTCGACGGCCGCGGCTACCCGAACGGCCTGCCAGGTGAGGCCATCCCGCTCGGCTCGCGCATCATCGCCGTGGCCGACACGTACGACGTGATGACGTCGCGGGACTCCTACCGGCGGCCGGTGAGCTCGGAGGCCGCCATCATGGAGCTGCGGCGGGTCGCCGGCTCCCAGCTCGACCCGGTCGTCGTCGAGACGTTCGTCGAGATGATCGAGGCCGGGCGCGTGGCGTTCCGGCACGCGGACGAGGCGGACTTCGAGCTCGAGCTCGCGTTCGAGCGGCGCGTGGAGGCCTACGCCCGCCCGCGCGTCGCCGCGTAGACGGGTGTTCGATGCAGCGGCGCCGCAGGCGTGCCGTTAACGAGAACGAGCGCCTGTTGGCGCTCGTCTCCGAAAACCTCTTGGCGTACGACTAGCTCCTCCAGCCCACGACCCCACCTTTCCCTCCCGTCGCGGCTGCCACCGCGTCAGGAGTGTCTCGCTTCCTTGACGGACTGCAACTTAGGGCCGGGGACGTGCCGGACGTAATCGAACATGCGTCCAACGAATGGCCCCGGCCTTCAGAAGGCCGGGGCCATCGGCTTTAAGGGCCCTCGGACATCCGTCCAGCGATCAGGGCTGGAGCCGGTAGAGCCTGAAGAAGTCGTTCTCGACGGGGAGGACGTCGACCGCGGCGAAGCCGGCCTGAGCGGCGAGCTCGCGGACGGTGCCTTCGCGCATGACGGTCCCCAGGGCGGCGGAGGGCTGGTCGACCATCTGGGTGGGCAGGCAGTGGGTGACGCTCCACCCGTACATGATCCGCTCGACCTCGTCGCCGGGGACGGTGAAGCGGTCGGCGACCCGCTCGTCGACCACGAGCACGGCGCCGCCGGTCGCGAGCGCGGCGCGGGCGGCGCGCAGGACGTCCACCGGGCGGCTCATGTCGTGCAGCGCCTCGAGGATGAGGATGAGGTCGTAGGGGCCGTGGTCGGCGAGGGTGGAGGCGTCGCCCTCGATGAACCGCAGGTTCCCATTACCGTGCGCCTGGGCGTCGGCGATCGAGCCGGGGTCGAGGTCCAGCCCGTCGACGGCCGCGTCCGGGAACGCGCGGGCGAGCGCGACGGTGGACCAGCCCTGGCCGCAGCCGACGTCCGCGACGCGGGCGCCCGCCTCGCGCAGCCGCGCGACGACGTCGGGCATCGCCTCGAGCCAGCCGGCCGGCAGCTCGTGGGTGAATGCCGGGCGGTTGATGTGGCCCTGGCCCTGGCGGAACTCGCGCCCGTACTGCTCGTAGGGCACGCCGGCGCCGGTGCGGTAGGCCTCGGCGACGCGTGGCAGCACTCCTCCGATCCCCACCAGCAGGTGCGCGAACGGCGCCACGTGCGCGAGGTCGTCGGGATGCACGAGCACGCGGGCGTGGTCGGCGGGGAGGCTGTAGCGGCGCTCCTCGGCGCCGGCCGACGGGTCGTCGACCTCCAGCAGCCCCGCCACGGCCTGCTGCTCGAGCCACTCGCGCGCGTAGCGCGGGTCGATCCCGGCCCGCTTGCTCAGCTCGGAGACGGTCATGGGGCCGCCGGCCTCCAAGGCCGGGTACAGGCCCAGTTCCGTCCCCAGGTAGACGGAGTACAGCTCGAGGGCGCCGAGCGACGCGGCGAACAGCCGCTCGGCGAGGGCGTCGGTGCGGTCGGTGCGGTCGGTGATGGTCATGCGCGGACCATCTCGCACCGGCGGCGCGAAAGCCAGCCCCGCGGGGCCGATGTGGCCCGCTACGCGAGCGCCTTCCCGACCGCCTCGATCACGCGCTCGGCCTGGAACGGCTTGACCACGAAGTCCTTCGCGCCGAGCTTGATCGACTCGAGCACCTTGGACTCCTGGCCCAGGGCCGAGCACATGACCACGCGGGCGGAGGGGTCGAGCTCGATGATCTCCTTCAGGGCGCTCAGGCCGTCCTTCTCGGGCATCGTGATGTCGAGCGTCGTGACCTCTGGCCTGAGCTCCTGGAAGCGCGTGATCGCCTCCGAGCCGTTGCCGGCCTCTCCGACCACCTCGTGGCCGCCCTTCGCGAGCGCGTCGCTCACCATCTTCCGCATGAATGCGGCGTCGTCGACTACCAGGACTCGGGCCATCGGGCCACCTCCAGCTCAGATTCGGTCGATGTGTTCTCCACGAGCTCCTCGATCCGGACGGCCCAATCCGTGCCGTCGACCATCAGGCGCCCTGTGGCGAAGTGCCTTCCGTTCACGTACAGGTCGATCGGCTCCTCGGCGCCGCGGTTGAGCTCGACCACCGCGCCCGGCGGCAGCCCGACCACGTCGGCGGAGGGCATCCGCGCGCGCCCCAGCTCGGCCCACACCCGCACCGGGATGCCGGAGAGCGAGGGGCGGGTCGCGACCGGGGCGTCCGGCCGCTCGGGGGCGGCGACCTCGGAGACCCCGAACTCGTCCAGCGCGCGGGTCATGCGCACGACGAAGGCGTTCGGGACCAGTTGGACGAGCTGGCACGGCTCGCCGCAGACCGAGAACGCGGCGCGGATCGCGTGCGGCGTGCTCGGGTAGGCGCCCCGCGCGTCAGCCGGCTCGGCGAAGGTGCGGATGTCGGGCGGGCCGATCTCCACCTCGGTCCCGAGCACGGTCGAGGTCGCGAGGGCGGCGGAGGCCATCATCTGGTTCATCGCCTCGGCGACCGCCGACAGCTCGAGCTCGGACAGCTCCGGCGCATCGGCGTCCTCGGGCTGCTCCATCCCCATCATGGCCGCGGCCAGCAGGCGCGCCCCGTCGAGCGTCATCACGAACACGTTGCCGCCGGTCACGCCGTCGACGTAGGAGACGCTCGTGGCCACCGCGGGCAGCGCCATGTGCTCGAGCGGGTCGGAGACCACCGACACCTCGCCGGCGTGGACCTTGCCGGGAGCGAACATCTCCAGCACGCCGGAGACCGCGGCCGCCGTGGACTGGCCCAGCCGGATCAGCGCGTCGTCGGCGCTCACGGCCGCACCCGCTCGACGACCTGGACCGCGCGGCGGCTGCCGGCGCGGCCCGGCTTGGCGCGGTGGACCGGCACCTTGTCGGCGTACAGCGTCACGCCGCCGTCGGCGGGCGCGTTGAGCCGCAGCACGTCGCCGGCCTGCAGCGCGAGCACCTGCTCGATCGGCAGCTCGACGGAGGCGACCTCGGCGCGGACGGTCATGTCCACGCGGCCGACGGCGCGGCGCACGCGCTCGGCCTCGCCC
>JBOGYU010000317.1:0-5546 GCA_050696935.1 Solirubrobacteraceae bacterium
CTCGCTCGGGTACCACGCGCGGACCTCGGCGTACGAGCCCGGGTACTCCACTCCGGCTCTCGGCGAAGCATCCGGCACACCGCCACTCTACTGCACTGAGATGGAGGACCCATTTCGGGTATAGCTCGCGGCGTCCTCGTTGGGGAAGTGCCCTTTGTCTTGATCGCCTTGCGGAGTTGGCGGTTGAGCGCCTCGATCGCATTGGTGGTGTAGATCACGCGCCGGAACTCGTCGGGGAACGCGAGGAACGGGACGCGTACCTCGGCCAGATCGAGCGCCTCGCGCAGATCGGCGAGCGCGGCGGGAAGGTCGCCGCGGAGGGCCAGGCAGCGCCCGCGCCACAGCAGCGGCATCGCGGCGAGATGGAAGACGTCGCCGCGCGTCGCTGACGGCGCGGTCGTAGACGGCGAGCGCCTCATCGAAGTCGCCGATGACCATCAGCGACGCCGCGGCGTACGCGAACCCCGCAGCGCCCGCGGCTTCGAGCCGCCCCCGACGCCAGGGCGCGCCGCGTCAGCCGCTCGGATCGGGCGCGATCCCGCGCCAGCCGGTTCTCCCAGCCCGCCGCGTTTGCCAGCAGGAGCTCGGAACCGGGGCCGCCGTGGAGGGCATCGACATCGAGCGCCTCGAGCCGCTCCGCGGCGACGTCGTGGGTTTGCGGCTCCCACCACGCCGCCCTGACGAGTTCCGCCTCGATGCGCTCCGCGAGATCGGGTTCGCGCTCGCGATCGAGATGTTCGAGCGCGCTCTGGAACACGGCGAGCGCTTCGACCGTGCGGCCGGTGAACCACAGCGCTCGGCCGAGTTCGAGGGCGATCTCGCCCCGCGCGGCGGGCTCTTCGGCGAGCGCGAGCGCCTGCTCGAGGTGCTGCGCGGCGGCGGGTCCGTTCGTCAGCCGCTCGGCAAGCCCGAGCTCGGCGAGAATCTCCGCTCGAGTCGACGCGTCCGTGCGCTCGTCGAGCGCCCGCCTGAGGTACCCGACGGCGACGTCTGCCGCGCCTTCTGCGAGCGCGCGCCTCGCCGCAGCGCGCAGCGTCGCCGCGACCGAGTGGTCGTCGCCGGGCGGGGTCAGCAGGAGATGCGCGGCGTCGCGATGGTGGCGATCGTGGACGCGGTGCTGGTCGGCCTCGCGCTGCTGGTGATCGGCGTGCCGCTGGTGGTGCTGCTGATCGTGATCACGCTCCTCGGCGCCTTCGTCCCGCTGGTGGGAGCAGTGGTGGCGGGCGCCATCGCGGCGCTGATCGCGCTGGTCACGGAGGGTGTGCTCGCCGCCGTGCTCGTGACCGCCGCGATCGCGGTGATCCAGCAGCGGGAGGGTGACCTCCTGCACCCGCTCGTGGTGGGCCGGGCGATCGCCCTCCATCCCGTCGCGATCCTGCTCGCACTGACCGCCGGGACGGTCGTCGCGGCATCGTCGGGGCACTGCTGGCGGTGCCGGTGGCCGCGGCCGTCTGGACGGCCGCGGACCACCTGCGACATAAAGGGGTCAGACCCCCTGAGTCGGAGAGATTCAAGGGGTCTGACCCTCTTTAGGTGGCGTTAGGTGTCGCCGCCGCCCGAGGCCGAGTCGCCGCCGCCGTAGTAGGGCGCCGGGGCCGGCGCGACGTACGAGTTGTCGCCGCCCGCGGAGCCGTCGTCGCCCCACGTCGCGTCGCCGTCGCCGACGACCGTGTTGTCGCCGCCGGACGTGCCGTCGTTGCCGCGGGTGGCGTCGCGGTCGCCGGTGTTGTTGCCGCCTGACGTGCCGTCGTTGCCGCGGGTGCGGTCGCCGTCGCCGGTGTTGTTGCCGCCTGACGTGCCGTCGTTGCCGCGCGTGCGGTCGCCGTCGCCGGTGTTGTCGCCGCCGGCCGTGCCGTCGTCGCCCAGCGTGTCGTCGCCGTCGCCGTCGTCGTCCTCCTGGACTACCTCGACGGCTGCATCGTCCTTGCGGAGCTCGATCGGGTCGGCCGCGCCGGGGTTGCCGTCGTCGCCCAGCGCGGCGAACGCCGTTCCGATGCCGCCGAGGGCCAGCACCGCCGCGAGCGCGATCACTGCGAGTCGTCCGATGGTCATGGGAGCACCTCCTGGTGGATGGGTCGGGTCGTGCGTCGGGGAGTGGGTCGGAAGCGGCCGAGGCGCGGCGCCGGCAGCGCGTCGACGATCGGCTCGAGCCGGTCGGCGATCTCCGCGGCCGTGGGCCGGGCGGTCGGGTCGCGGCGCAGGCAGGCACGGACGATCTCCGCGACCTGACCAGGGGTCCCGTCAGGCAACGGGAGCGGCGCCGAGCGCAGCTGGGGGAAGCGCATGCCGTCGTCGGCGAACGGGCGGCGGCCGGTGAGCGCGGTCTGGAGCGTCGCGCCGAGGCCCCAGACGTCCGAGGCCGGGCCGATCCGCGAGAACAGCGCCGGGTCGCACTGCTCGGGCGCCATGAAGGCGTCGGTGCCGACCGGCGTGCGCAGCGCGGCCAGCTCGTCGCGACGGCGCGCGATGCTGAGGTCGATCAGCCGCGGCTCATGGCCCATGATGATGTTCGCGGGCTTGACGTCGAGGTGCACTACGCCCTCGTGCGCGAGGTAGTGCAGAACCGCGCAGAGGTTCAGCGCGAGCGGGAGCAGCTGCTCGAGGTCCACGCCGTAGCGGCGGATCAGCGTCGAGAGCCGCGGGCCGTCGATCACCTCGAGCACGATGTGCGGCCGGTCGCCATCGAGCCGCCCGCCGAAGGAGCGCAGGAGCATCGGGTGCGCGAGCCGCGCCAGGTGGCTGGCCTCGCCGCGCAGCCCCTCGAGCGTGCCTGTCTCCGCCACAAGGCCCGGCCGGATGATCTTGACGACGACCAGGGCGCGGAGGTGCTCATGCCATGCGAGGTAGGCCTCGTAGCGCCGTCCGCCGCCGAGCAGCCGCACGGCTTGCAGGCCCTCGGCGATGTCGTCGCCTTCGTGGAAGTGCCATGCGTTCATGGCAGCCAAGGTGCCCGGGGGCGATGAGGGTGCGGTGAGGCACGAGTGAGAACGCGCTCATCGCGTGCTCATGCACGTCTCACGGGCCGCCCGCACCTTGGAGGGCATGCTCGCCACCAGCCTCGCCGCCCTCGCCCTGAGCGCCCCGCTCCCGCAGGTGAGCATCGAGGCCGAGCGCCGCATCGGCGGCGCCAAGGTTCCGGCGCAGATGCGCATGCGCGGGCTGGACGCGCGGATCGCGATCGGCGTTCGCGGCCGCTGGTCCCGCCGGTTCCCGAAGAAGTCGTACTCGCTCGAAGTCCGCGAGCCCGACGGCGCCAACCGCAACGTCCCGCTGCTCGGGATGCCGGCGGAGGACGACTGGATCCTGTACGCCGCCTACAACGACCGCACGCTGATCCGCAACGTGCTCGCCTACGGCACGTCGCGCTGGATGGGTCGCTACGCCGCTCGCACCCGCTTCGTGCGGCTGCGGCTCAACGGCCGCTACCACGGCGTCTACGTGCTGATGGAGAAGCTCAAGCTGCACGAGCACCGCGTGCGCGCCGGCGACCGCGGGTTCCTGCTCGAGCGCACCTCGGCCCGGCAGGGGCCGCTCCAGGGGCGCTTCTTCCGCACGCCCGTCACCGGGCTGCCGGTCGTCTGGTACGACCCGGAGCGCGGCAGCGCCGCCGCCCGCCGCAAGGTCACCCGCGCCGAGCGGGCGCTCTACCGCGGGCCGCCCGGCGCCTGGCGCCGGCACATCCACGGGCCGGCGGCGATCGACCACTTCCTGCTCAACGAGGTGTTCAAGAACCAGGACGCGATGCACACGAGCGCGTTCATGTCCATCGCCGGCCCCGGCCGCCCGCTGCGACTCGGCCCGATCTGGGACTTCGACCACTCGATGGGCCAGTCGACGCGGGGGCCGTCCGCCGTCCTCCCCGGCCTCATGCTCGCGCAGCGCCCGTGGGCGGAGCGCCTGTACCAGGACGGCGCCTTCCGCCGCGCGATGGCCCGGCGCTGGCGAGAGCTGCGGCGGGACGGGCTGAAGCGGATGCTGCTGCGCCGAATCGACAGGCTCGGCGCCAGGCTCGCCGACGAGGCCGCCCGCGACACCCGCCGCTGGCCGACCGGAGGCCACCGCCCGCGCGGCAGCCGCCGGCAGCACATGCGCGGACTGCGCTCGTGGCTGGTCCAGCGGATCGCCTGGCTGGACCGCAACCTGTGAGAGCTTTTTCATCACCTCCTCACTTGCCGCTCACGCGGCACCGGGAGAACGTTGGGCATGACCGACGTCTCCCTCCGCCTCGCCATCGACCTCGCGGCGATCGCCGTGCTCGCGTACGGCCTCTACCTCCCGCGCCATCGCCGGATGGACCTGGTGGTGGTCTACGGCATGTTCAACGTCGGGCTGTTCCTCGCCATCGTGGTGATCACCCGCGGTGAGGTGACGCTCGGCATCGGGCTCGGCCTGTTCGCCGTGCTGTCGATGATCCGGCTGCGGAGCGAGACGTTCTCCAACCGCGAGCTCGCCTACTTCTTCGTGGCGCTCGTGCTCGCGCTCGTGACCGCGATCGACATCGGCGGACTGCCCGTCGCCGGCGCGCTCGCCGCCGTCGCGCTGGTCGCCGCGTGGGCGATCGACCACCCGCGCCTCAGCCAACCCACGCGCCGGCTCGAGGTCACGCTCGAGCTGGTGCTGACCGACGGGAGGCGCTGCGCCGCCACCTCTCCGAGCGCCTGAACGCGCAGGTCGTCGAGGCGTGGGTGCTGGAGATCGACTACGTGCGCGAGACCACCCGCGTCGCGGTGCGCTACGTCGCGGGCGCGCGGACGCCGCCCGTCTCGCAGGAGGCGCTCGATGCCGTCCATGCTCGCTGAGACCTTCCGGCCGGTGGGCCTCGGCGAGCTGCCGGTCCTCCAGGAGCGCGTGGACGTCAAGTACGTGATCCCGCTGGAGCGATTCGCCGCGCTGGCCGAGCGCCTGCGCGGCAGCCACGCCGTGCTGGAGATCGACGGCCGGCGCGCTTTCCGCTACCACACCACCTACTTCGACACGGCCGAGCTGACCGGGTTCCGCGACCACGTGCAGGAGCGGCGCCGGCGCTACAAGTGCCGCTCGCGCGAGTACGTCGACAGCGGGCTGTGCACCTTCGAGGTCAAGCTCAAGGGCGCTCGGGGAAGCACGGTCAAGCACCGGATGGCGTACGACCGCGAGCGGCGCGACGAGCTGTCCGAGCCCGCGCTCGAGTTCCTGCGCGACTGCCTGGAGCGCTCCTACGGCCGCGCGCCCGACGGCGAGCTGCGACCGGCGCTGGCCGTCGCATACACGCGCGTGACGCTCGCGGCGCCCGACCTGCGCGAGCGCCTGACCTGCGACTTCGACCTCGCGTTCAGCGCGCCGGACGGCGCCAGCGGCCGGCTCGCGCTCGACAGCGTGATCGTGGAGAGCAAGTCCGCGCGCGGCAACGCGACCGCGGACCGCGAGCTGCTCGCGCTCGGCGCCCGCCCGGAGGGGCGCTGCTCGAAGTACTGCCTGGGCGTGGGGTTCACGAACCCGGCGGTGAAGAACAACGGCCTGCGGCCGCTCCTGCGCCGCCACTTCCGCGCCGCGCCCGTGGCGGCGGT
>JBOGYU010000318.1:0-5545 GCA_050696935.1 Solirubrobacteraceae bacterium
GCGCTCGAGCGCGCGCGGGCGGAGCTCGCCGCGCGCACGGAGGTCGTCGCGATCGCCGGCGACGTCGCCGACCCCACCCATCGGGCCGCCCTCATCGACGCTGCCGGACCGCGGATCGACCTGCTCGTCAACAACGCGAGCCTGCTGGGCCCGAGCCCGCAGCCGCGGCTGGCGGACTACCCGCTCGACGTCCTCGAGCGGGTCTACCGCGTGAACGTGCTGGCCCCGCTCGCGCTCGTGCAGGCGGCGCTGCCTGGGCTGCGGACGGTGCTCAACGTCACCTCCGACGCCGCCGTCGAGCCGTACGCCGGCTGGGGCGGCTACGGATCCTCGAAGGCCGCGCTCGACCACCTGACCCGGATCCTCGCCGCCGAGCACCCGGAGCTGCGCGTGCTGGCCGTCGACCCCGGCGACATGAGCACGCAGATGCAGCAGGAGGCGTTCCCGGACGAGGACGTGTCCGACCGCCCGCCGCCCGAGGCGAGCATCCCCGGCCTGCTCGCGCTGATCTACGGCGAGGCGGAGAGCGGCCGCTACCTGGCGCGCGAGCTCGCGCCCGCATGAGCGTCGCGGTCGCGACCGAGCGCGACGTCGTCCGCCTGCTCGTCGCCGCGGCCGGCGGGCTCGAGCACGCGCGCTTCGAGGACCTGCTGGAGCTGCTGTCCCCCGGCGACCTGCTCGTGGTCAACGACTCGGCGACCCTCCCGGCCGCCCTCCCTTTGGCGGGCGGGCTGCGGCTCCACCTCTCGACGCCGCTGCCGCGGCCGGGCGGGGCCGTGTGGGAGCCCGACGACCCGGACTCGTGGCGGGCCCCCGATTCCGGGTCGTCCGGCGACGATCGGGCCTCGTGGCCCGCCGACGGATTCGAGCGCTGGGTCGTGGAGCTGCGCCGCGGCGGCGAGCGGTTCCGCGGCGGCCAGGCGGGCGAGCGGTTCGCCCTCCCGGCGGGCGGCGAGGCCGAGCTGCTGGCGCGGTATCTCGGCGGCTCGCGCCTGTGGGCGGCGCGGCTGCGCCTGCCGGAGCCGCTGCACGACTACCTCGCCCGCCACGGGGCGCCGATCCGCTACCGCCACGCGACGACCGAGCGGCCGCTGGCCGACCACCAGACGATCTTCGCCGCCCACCCCGGCAGCGCCGAGATGCCGAGCGCCGGCCGGCCGTTCACAGACCGGCTCGTGACCCGCCTGCTCGCGCGCGGCATCGCGTTCGCGGCCGTCACCCTGCACACCGGCGTGTCCTCGCTGGAGGCCGGCGAGCCGCCGTACCCGGAGCGCTTCCGCGTGCCCGCCGCCACAGCGGCGGCCGTCAACCGCGCCGACCGGGTGGTCGCCGTGGGCACCACGGTCGTCCGCGCATTGGAGACCGTGGCCCGGCCGGACGGCACCGTCGAGCCCGGCCGGGGCTGGACGCGCCTGGTGATCGATCCGGAGCGCGGCGTGCGCGCCGTCGACGGCCTGATCACCGGCTGGCACGACCCCGACGCGTCGCACCTCCAGCTGCTCGAGGCGCTCGCCGGCCGCGAGCTGATCGTGCGCTCCTACGCGGTGCCGGGCTACCGCCGGCACGAGTTCGGCGACTCTCACCTGCTGCTGCCGTAGCGCAGGGGCTCCTCGCGGTCGCGGTACTCGAACCCCGGCTTCGGCTCCGCCGGCATGACGATCCCGGCCTGCGCGCCGTCGACGCCGGCCTCGAAGGACCCGGCGGTCGACACCGGCCGACCCTCTTCGGCCGCGGCCGCGTGCGGATCACGGCGCCGCCGGTGGCGCTCGATGGCGGGGTCCCGGCGTCCGGGGGCGTACGATGCGTAAGCCGTCTGAAGGAGGAGTCGAGATGGACGTCGTCTTTTTGATCGGTCGCATCCTGTTCGGCGTGCTGTTCGTGTACTCCGGGTTCGGCCATTTCGCTGCCAGCGAGGCCATGCAGGGCATCGCGCGGCAGCGAGGCGCGCCGGCTCCGGCGGTCACCGTCCCGCTGACCGGGGCAGTGATCATCGTCAGCGGGCTTGCCGTCATCCTCGGCGTGCTTCCCGACCTGGCCGCGCTGCTGATCGCGGGCTTCCTGTTCCTGACCGCGTTCATCATCCATGCGTTCTGGAAGGTCGATGACCCGCAGATGCGCCAGATGGAGCAGATCCAGTTCAGCAAGGACCTCGCGCTCGCAGGCGCCGCGCTGGTGATGTTCTACGCCTGGAACCAGCTGCAGGGCGAGGCCGGGCTGTCGATCACGGACCCGCTGTTCGGTCGCGGCGGCTGACGATCACGCGTGCGGCTCGAGCACGCTGAAGCCTTCGCGTCGAGCGGCATCGATCAGCCGGGCGTCGAGCGACACGATCTCAAGCGTCCCGGGGTCGCCCTCTGCGCAGACGATCGCCGCGGCGAGTTGCAGCGCGTCCGCGGCACGAAGCTGGTGGACGCGCAGCAGTCGTCTGGCCGCTCGCCTGATGGCGCTCACCGGCTGGGCCTCGTGCCACCCTGCGGCAAGGGCGTCGAGCCGTGCGAGCGACTCGAGCGTGGCGTCAGCGGTCAGGTCGCCCTGCCGCTCGAGCCGGGCGATCGCCGACACGCACTCAACCTCGGTCGCCCACCAGACGAGCATCGCGGAGTCGCGCTCGAGCACCCTCGTGACCGCATCGGTCGTGGTCTCGGCGACGAGCAGCGGCACGATCGCCGAGCTGTCCCAGAACTTCAGCGGCCCTCCCGCCTCTCCTCGAGCAGGGCACGAACGGCCCCGCCGCCACCGCGCGGCTCCGGCGGCCGGCGCGACAGCAGCTCACGGTGCGCGTCGCTCCTCGCGGCACGGATGACTCCGGCGCGCTCGAGCCGCGCTATCCGGCCGCCGTCGGCGCCGGTGCTCGCCGACACCGCGGACTCGAGCCGGGCGACGGGGATCCCCCGGTCCACGATCAGCACCGACTCGCCGCCACGCACGCGATCGATCAGGGCACTCAGACCGTTCTTGGCTTCGGTGATGGTCGCAACCAGCATGAGGCCAGAATAGCCGCGTGGCTCAAGCCATACAAGCTCGTCCGGCTGGCCCCCCGGCCCCGTTCGCGCCGCGCTCTTGGACGCGACGTCCTGGCGGCAGTTCAACCCTCTTCGGCAGTGATCCGCGCGCGGATCATTGCCGACGCGGGCAGATTCGGGATCAGGCGCGGGCGATGTCGGTCCGGGAGAAGTCGTCGCCCTTGAACAGCAGGCGCTCGCCGGCGACGCGCGCGAGCGCGTAGCTGAAGCAGTCGCCGACGTTGAGCGACGCAGGATGCCGACCCCTTCCGAACGTCCGCCAGGCAGCGCGCGCGACCGATGCCTGCCGCTCGTCGACGGCGACGCAGTTCACGCCCGCGCGGTGCAGGAACAGGTCAAGCTCGCGGCCGGCGCTCTCCCCGCGGCGCGCCTCGACGAGGATCCCGGCCTCGACCAGCGTGGCGGCGGAGATCAGCCGGCGGCCGTCGGCGGCGATGCGGACGACGTAGTCCGCGCGTTCGGGCTCGTCGAACAGGACGGCGACGAGCGCTGACGTGTCGATGACCATCGCGCTCAGCGCGGGAGCCCGTGCTCGTCGTAGCCGAGGATCTCGTCCTCGGAGCGGCCGTCGAGCACCGGCAGCGCCGCGCAGCGCAGCGCGATCGCGTTGAGCTCATCGGCCGTCGTATCGGCGGCGGCAGACCCGCGCACGCGCTCGAGCCGCTCGCGCAGGGCGATCGTGACGGTGGTGGTCAACGACTCTCCGGTGGACCTGGCAAGGTCACGCGCGAGCCGGTCGGCCTCCGGGTCCTTGATGTTGAGCGCCATGAAGAAGGAAGAATATCAGGAAGATTCTGCCTCTTTGCGCGGCGGGGCGCTACTCGTCCGCGGAGCGGAGCGGCGTCCGGTCCAGCGGCTCGGCGAGCAGCATCTCCTTGGTGAAGATGAGGTCCGACCGGTTGTAGTCGGACAGCTCGTAGTCGTGGCCCATGGTGATCGCGTCGAACGGGCAGGCGATCTCGCAATAGCCGCAGAAGATGCAGCGGGAGAGGTTGATCTCGTAGACGGCGGCGTAGCGCTCGCCGGCGCTCACGCGGTTGTCCGGCGTGTTCTCGGCGGCGACGACGCGGATGCAGTCGGCCGGGCAGGCGGCGGCGCACAGCGAGCAGCCGACGCACTTCTCCAGCCCGGTGTCCTCGAACCGGTGCAGCTTGTGGCGGCCCCGGAAGCGCGGGTAGACCGGCACCTTCTCCTCGGGGTACTGGTACGTCACCGGGCCCTCGGCCATGCGCGCGAAGGTGGTCTTCAGCCCGCGCAGCGTCTCGCCGAAGGCGCGGTAGGCGCTGCGCGCGGGCCCGCGGCCCGGGGCGCGCAGCACGGCGATGACGTCCTCTTCGGGATTCCAGCTCACCACACCACCACCAGGATCGCGGTCACCATTGCGTTCACCGTCGCCAGCGGCAGGAAGACCTTCCAGCCCAGGGACATGAGCTGGTCGTAGCGCAGCCGCGGGAGCGTCGCCCGCACCCAGATGAAGAAGAACACGAGGGCGATCGTCTTGACGAGCACCACGATCGGGTCCACCCACGTCGGCGGGTCGATCCCGAACGGGAGGTTCCAGCCGCCGAGGAAGATCGTCGCGGTGATCGCGGAGATCACGACGATGTTCAGGTACTCCGCGGCGAAGTAGCCGGCGAAGCGCCCGCCGCCGTACTCGGTGTTGTAGCCGCCGACGAGCTCCGCGTCGGCCTCCGGGAGGTCGAACGGCGCGCGGTTGGTCTCCGCGAAGCCGGCAACCAGGAAGACGATGAAGCCGACGAACTGGGGCACGATGTACCACAGCCCCTCCTGCGCCGAGACGATCTCGGTCAGCGACAGCGAGCCGGCCATCATGATCACGCCGACGAGGGAGAGCCCCTGGGCGACCTCGTAGGAGATCAGCTGCGCGGCGCCGCGCATGGCGCCCAGGAACGAGTACTTCGAGCCCGACGCCCAGCCGCCGAGCATCAGCCCGTAGAAGGCGATCGCGCCGAACGCGAAGGCGTACAGGATGCCGACCGAGGGGTCGACGCCGTAGAGCCCGACGTCGGTCCCGAAGATGTCGACGGTGTCCGAGAACGGGACGATCGCCATCGTCGCGACGGCTGTCATCATCGAGATGGCGGGCGCGATCGCGAACAGCCAGCCCACGGACGTCCGCGGCCGGAACTGCTGCTTGAAGACCAGCTTGCCAATGTCGGCCATCGGCTGGAGCACACCGAACGGTCCCACGCGGTTCGGGCCGTAGCGGTGCTGGAATCGCCCGAGGATCTTGCGCTCGGCGAGAAGCGCGATCGGCACGAGGTTGAACAGCACCGCGAAGATCACGAGCCCCTTCAGGAGCTGTATCCACCACGGCTCGAAGTAGCCGACCTCCGCGAGCGGAACGATCATCGCCGGCCCCCCGGAACGATCATCGCCGGCCCCCCGGGACGATCTCGTGCGGCGGCGCCACGACCGCGGCGAGCGGCGGGATCACCGGCCAGCCTCCCGCGGCGGCAGCGGCAGCGGCGCCGACGGCGGCATCTCGGCCAGGCCCTCGG
>JBOGYU010000319.1:0-5506 GCA_050696935.1 Solirubrobacteraceae bacterium
GGGCGCGGTTCCGCGCGCTGATCGCGGCGCGCGCGCCGCGCCGCATCGCCGTGCTCGAGATCGGCCCGGGCGGCCGGCTGCGGCGACTTGGCGCTTGACGACTCTGCCACGCTCGGAGCCATGTCCGACGCCCGCGTCAAGCGCCTGACCCTGGTTTCCGCGATCCTCGGCTCCGGCGTCGTGTTCCTGGACGGGACGGTGGTCAACGTCGCGTTGCCGGCGATCCGGGCGGACCTCGACACGGGGCTCGCCGCACAGCAGTGGATCGTCGAGGCGTACCTGCTCACGCTGGGCGCGCTGCTGCTGGTGGGCGGCTCGCTCGGCGACCTGGCCGGCCGGCGGCGGGTGTTCTCGCTCGGGCTGGCGGGCTTCGGCGCCACGTCGGCGCTGTGCGCGGTCGCGCCGAGCGCGGAGCTGCTGGTGGGGGCGCGGGCGCTCCAGGGCGTCGCGGGCGCGCTGCTCGTGCCGTCCAGCCTCGCGCTGATCACGGCGACGTTCACGGGCGAGGAGCGCGGCGGCGCGATCGGCTCCTGGACCGCGTGGACCGGCATCGCGTTCGTGATCGGGCCGCTGGGCGGCGGCGCGCTGATCGAGTTCGTCTCCTGGCGGTGGATCTTCGCCATCAACGTGCCGGCGGTGCTGCTGACGCTGTGGCTCGTCCGGCTCGGAGTGCGGGAGAGCGCGGACGAGGAGGCGTCGCGCCGGATCGACTACCTGGGCGCGCTGCTCGCCTCGCTGGGGCTGGCCGGGCCGGTGTTCGCGCTGATCGAGCAGCCCCTGTACGGGTGGGCCGACCCGCTCGTGTTCCTGCCGCTCGCCGCCGGGCTGGCGTGCCTCGCGGCGTTCCTGTGGCACGAGGGCCGGACCGCCCACCCGATGCTGCCGCTGCGGCTGTTCCGGTCGCGCAACTTCGCGGTCGGCAACGCCGCCACGCTGACGATCTACGGCGGGCTGGGCGCGGCGACGTTCTTCGTGACGATCTACCTTCAGCAGGTGGCGGGCTACAGCCCGGTCGCCGCCGGGCTGTCGCTGATGCCGATCACGCTCGTGATGTGGCTGCTCTCACGCCGGTTCGGGGCGCTCTCGGACCGGATCGGGCCGCGGCTGCTGATGGGGCTGGGGCCGGTGGTGGCGGGGGCCGGCCTGATCTGGATGGGCCGGGTGGGGGCGGACGTCGACTACGCCGCGGGCCTGCTGCCGGGCGTGCTGCTGTTCGGCCTCGGGCTGGCGGCGACGGTGGCGCCCCTGACCAACACGGTGCTCGGGGCGGTGCCGCAGCACAACGCGGGCGTGGCGAGCGGGGTCAACAACCAGGTCGCCCGCGTGGCGTCGCTGCTGGCGATCGCGGCCGTGGGGGCCGTGGTGGCCGCGCGGTTCGACGCCGTGCTCGACCGGCCGGGCGAGTCGGCCGAGCCGCTCAGCGGCGGGTCGCCCGCCGTCGAGGAGGCGTCGGTGGCCGGCTTCCGCGCCGGCCTCGGGGTCGGCGGCGGGCTGGTCGTGCTCGGCGGCGTGATCTCCCTGGTCGGGATCGTCAACCCGCGGCGCGAGGAGCGCCGCCCGCAGCGCGACGAGCTCGGCGCGGTCCGGATGGCGCAGCCGTGCCCGGAGGGTCGCACCGAGGCCGCCTGAGCGGGGCCGCCCCGATCGTCGGCCGCCCGCGGGCGGCCGCCCCCGATCGTCCGCCGCTCGCTGCCACAATGTCCCGCGCATGGGGGACCGCCTGACGCTCTCGCCGCGCGCGTACACGCGCGTCGCCCTCGCGGCGCTGGTCCTGCTGGTCCTGATCGTGTTCAGCGGCGCGGGGGTCCGGCTCACGGGTTCCGGGCTCGGATGCCCCGACTGGCCGAGCTGCTCGGGCACGTTCCTGCCGGAGCTCTCGACGCACGTGTGGATCGAGTACGGCAACAGGCTGCTCTCGGCCGTGGTGGGCGGGGCGTGCTTCGCCGCCGGCGTGCTCGTGTTCCGCGTGCGCCCGTTCCGGCGCGAGCTCGTCCGCCCCGCGCTGGTGCTCCTGTTCGGCGTCGTCGCCCAGGGGCTGCTCGGGGCGGCCACCGTGCTGCTGCACCTGTCGTGGCCCGTGGTGATCGCGCACTACCTGCTGTCGATGATCCTGCTGCTGGCGGGGGCGGTGCTCGTGTGGCGGCTGCTCGGCCCGCGCGGCTCGTCCGCCGACCGCGCGGTCACGCTCGCCACCCGCGCGCTGGTCGCCTTCGGCGGCGTCGTGATCGTCGCCGGCACGTTCGCGACCGCAGCCGGCCCGCACGCCGGCGGGGCCGGGACCGGCGACGTGGTCTCGCGGCTCGACGTCTGGGGCGCCTCCACGCTGAAGACCCTCATCTACCTGCACGGCCACATGGCCACCGCCCTGGGGATCGTCTCGGTGCTGCTGTGGCTGTTCGCCTGGCGCCGCGGCGCCGGCCGGACCCTGATGCGCGCGCTGACCGCCGTGTGCCTGCTGATGGCGGTCCAGGGGATCGTCGGCCTCGTCCAGTACCACAACGCGCTGCCAGCCGAGGTCGTCTGGGTCCACGCCTCCCTGCCGGCCGTCATGTGGATCGTGCTGGTGTGGAGCTGGGCCGCGGCGGGCCGGCCGGCGGTCAGCGACGCTCGCCGGGCCAGCGACCGTGCTCGGAGAAGTATGCGCGCGCGGCCTCCTCGCGATCACGCTCGCGGTCGCCCTGCACGCCCGCGCGGAACAGCAGGTTGAGCAGCAGCAGCGCGAGGGCGGCGCCGGTCGCCATCGCGAGGCCCTGGACGCCGATCAGGTTCGGCTCGATCAGGAGCAGGATGAGGCCGGTGAGGAGGAGGACGGCGGGGAGGACGTAGCGGACGACGACCATCAGCCCTCGTCATCGTCCTCCTCGGGCGGCTCGGCCGGCGGCTCGGCGGCCTCGTCCTCCGCGGCGCGCTCGTCGTGCTCGCGCATCGCCTCTCGCACCTCGTCCAGGTCGGGCTCCGGCCGCTCGGACATCAGGTCCAGGTGTACCCGGCGACTGGATGAGCATTCATAGCCTCCCTACAGATTCGGATCGGCGATGCCCCGTGCAAACCGCAAGAACCGTGCGGCGCTGTTGGGCAGCCTGTAATCCATGACGAGAGCTGAACGCACCGCGAACCTCATCGGCGTGGTCCTGCCCTTCGTCGGCCTGCTCGCGGCGGTGATCCTGCTGTGGAACCAGTGGGTCGACGCCACGGACCTCGCGATCCTCGCCGTGACCTACCTCCTCTTCGGCTTCGGCGTGACCGTCGGCTACCACCGGCTGCTCACCCACCGCGGCTTCCAGACCCACAAGGGGACCCAGCACGGGTTCGCCGTGCTGGGCTCGATGGCGCTCCAGGGGTCGGTCCTGGACTGGGTCGCCGACCACCGCAAGCACCACGCCCACGCCGACGAGGAGGGCGACCCGCACAGCCCGCACGTCGGCCACGGCTCCGGGCTCAAGGGCCTCTGGCACGCCCACACCGGCTGGCTGTTCGAGACCCACGGCCAGGCCGACTGGAAGAAGTACGCCCGCGAGCTCTACGAGGACCAGGGGATGCGCCGCATCAACCGGCTCTTCCCGTGGCTCGCGCTGGCGAGCCTCGCGATCCCGACGCTCGCCGGCTGGCTCCTGCACGGCCGCACGCTCGAGGGCGCGGTCCGCGGGCTCGTCTGGGGCGGCCTGGCGCGCGCGTTCTTCCTGCACCACGTCACCTGGTCGATCAACTCCATCTGCCACTTCTTCGGGCGCCGCCGGTTCGCGATCGAGGACCGGTCGACCAACGTCGCCTGGCTCGCCCTCCCCTCGCTCGGCGAGGCGTGGCACCACAACCACCACGCCTTCCCGCGCTCGGCTGCGCACGGACTGCGTCGCTGGGAGCTGGACCCGTCCGCCGCGGTGATCGCGCTCCTCCAGCGCCTCGGGCTGGCCTGGAACGTGGTGAAGATCACTCCGGAGCGCCAGGCGGCCAGGCTCGCGGGAGCGGCCCAGCCTGCACCCGAGGCCGAGGCCCCGCCGCGCGAGCGCACACCGGCCGGCGTCTAGGCTACGAGCGCTCGACGGGGCGGCTGCGCATGCGGCCGGCGGTCTCGCGCTCGGCGCGCTTGCAGGCGACCGGCGGGAGGCCCCGGAGGACGAGCTCGAGGTCGGCGACGGCGAGGCGGCCGATCTCCAGGAACGCCTCGCGCAGGCCGCCGGCGCGGTGGGGGGAGAGGAGCAGGCCGTCGAGGGAGCGGACGGGGTCGTCGGGCGGCACCGGCTCGTGCGGGAAGACGTCCGTGGCCGCACGGAAGCGGCCGGCCGCGACGAACTCCGTCAGCGCGTCGAAGTCCACGACGGCGGCCCGGCTTGCCAGCACGAGCACGCTCCCGGGCCGGATGCGCTCGAGCTGCGCGCGCCCGAGGAAGCCCTCGTTCTCGCTCGTGGCGGAGGCGAGGACGAAGATCGCGCGCGAGGTCTCCAGCAGGTCGTCGAGTGCGGCCGGCTCGGCGCCCTCGCGGCGGATGGCGAGGTCGGGCAGCCACGGGTCGAACGCCATGACCGGGCAGCCGAACGGCGCGAGCAGCCGCCGCAGCGCGCGCCCGAGGTCTCCGAAGCCGACGATGCCCGCCGGGCTGCCCGCCAACAGGAAGCTGTCCGCGTTGCCCTCCAGCCCGTAGGCCTCGGTGCCGGCGCGCATGGCGCGGTCGGCGGCGGTGATCCCGCGCGCGAGGTCGATCGCCATCCCGAGCGCCATCTCGGCGACCGGCAGTGCGAACGCCGGGCCGGCGTTGAGTACGTGCACGCCGCGCGCCAGGCACGCCTCGTAGTCGACGTTGGGCAGGAAGTTGCCCTCGACGTTCACGATCGCCCGCAGGTGCGGCGCACGGTCCAGGCGCTCGGCCGGCATCGCCGTCTGGCCGAGGATCGCGACCGTCTCCGGCAGGCTCGCCTCGACCAGCTCGTCCGGCATCGGCCCGTCCTCGTGCACGACCAGCCGCCCGAGCCGCTCCAGCCGGGCCCGCGTCGGCGGGTCGCAGATCATGTCCAGCGTGCGCGGCAGCGGGTCGACGAGGATGAGCCCCACCGGCACAGGGTGCCAATCTGTGCGGCCCGTGACCGTCGCCGACGTGCAGACCGCCATCCCGGCTCCCGCCGACCCGCCGGGGCTCGACCGCGACACCCGGCTGCTCTCCGGCCTGCTCGAGGAGACGATCGCCCGCCAGGGCGGGGAGGCGCTGCGCAGCGCCGTCGTGCAGCTGCGCGGGGCCGCAGCTCGCATGCGCAGCGGCGAGGACGCGGCCGACGCGGAGACCGAGGCGCTGGTGGAGGAGATCCTCGACGCCGACCTGCACGACGTCATCCGCGCCTGCTCGATGGAGCTGCACCTCGCGAACCTGGCCGAGACGCGCGAGCGCGTGCGCCGGCGGCGCAGCTACGAGCGCGCCGAGGGGCCGCCGCAGCGCGAGTCGATCGCCGAGGCGGCGGCGCGTGCCGCTCGCCCACTCGACGGCCTGCGGCTGGACCTGACGTTCACCGCCCATCCC
>JBOGYU010000320.1:0-5503 GCA_050696935.1 Solirubrobacteraceae bacterium
GCGGACGCCAGCGCGAGCAGCTGGCGCGCCCGCGCCCGCACCGCCCTGCGTCGGCTGGCTCGCGCTGGGCGCTCGCGCCGTCACCAGCGGCGATGACCCCGCAAGTCAGCTTCGTAAGGACGACTCCGCCGTGAGCAACAGCGTCATCACCCTCCACCATCCGGCCGGCAGCGTCAGGCTCGACGTGCCGACCGACATCCCGCTCGACGAGCTCATGCCCGACTTCCTCGACGTCGCCCAGCAGCCCGACGGAGATGGCTGGCGACTCGCGCCCGCCGACGGGCGTCCTTACCCGACCGACAGGACGCTAGCCGACCTCGGCGTGACCGAGGGGGCGGTGCTTGTGCTCCACGAGCCGGCCTCGGCGTCGGCGGTCACCGCGTCGCCCGAGCCCATGCGCGAGCGACAGCGGCCAGCGCCTGGCCTCCCGCGCGAGAGCGCGACGGACCAGCCGGTCAGCGCGCGGGGCGCTCAGGTGCTACCCGAGCGACTGTCCAGCCCGGCGCGCGCGGGCATCGCGCTGCGCGCCCTGGCCACCCGCACCCCGGTGCGCCCCGAACCCGCCGACCGACGGTCGGCACGCGTGCCGGACCCGGCGAACTTCACGCTGCCCGCGCGCGTCTCGCCGTTCGCGCGCATGCGCGAGGCGTGGGCGTGCACCGAATACGAGTGGCGCCTGGACCAGACGATCGTCGCGTTGCGGCTGCTCCGCTGCGTGACGATCGCCGTCGTGTCACCCAAGGGCGGCGTCGGAAAGTCCACCACCAGCGCGCTACTGGGGTCACTGCTGGCCTTCCTGCGCCGCGACCGCGTCGTCGCCGTGGACACCAACCCCGACTGGGGATCGCTCGGGCGGCGCTTGGTGCCGGATCACCCGGTCTTCATCGACGATCTGCTCGCCGGGCCGCTGCAGCAGAACGGGCTCTCGGCCACGCAGCTCGACGCGCAACTCGGCCGCGGGCCCGACGGCCTGATGGTTGCGCCCGCCCCCACCGACTCCGACCGGGCCGCCGCCCTCGACGAGACCGCCTATCGCACCCTGTTCGCGCGTCTCGGCGATCTGGTCGGGACGCTCGTGCTTGACTGCGGCACCGGGCTGGGCTCCCCGGCCGCCCGCGCCGCCCTGGCCTGCGCCGACCAGCTCGTGCTCGTGGCCGACGGCGAGCCGGACACCGCCAGCCTGGTGGCCGAGGCCGCCGAGAGGCTTGAGCACCACGCGCCGCCGCTGGTGCTGGTGGCGAACAAGCTCGATCGCTCCTCGCGGGTCGACGTCGGCGCGCTCGAGCGCGAGATCGACTTCGCGCGCGGCATCGTCCGCGTGCCCACGGACCGAGAGGCCGCCGACCAGCTGCACGCGAGCCGCTTCTCGTGGAACCGGGCGCCGGCGAGCTGGAACGTGCCGGTGCGCGAGCTGGCCGCGTTGCTGGCCGCCGACTGGCGACGTCTGGAGATCGCCCACTAACCGCCGAGGGAGAACACGTGCTGAAGCTCGCGCCCAGCGGTCCAATCCTCGCTCCCACCGACCCCGCGGCGGTCATCGTCGGGCTCGTGGTGGCCGCCTACCTGCTGCCGAGCCTGATCGCGCTCGCCCGCCACCATGAGCATCGGCGCCGGCTGATCGCCGGCAACCTGCTGCTCGGCTGGACGCTGGTCGGATGGACGATCTGCATGGGGCTGGCACTGAGGTCCCGAGCGCGCCCGCGCGCCGATCGGGAGCGGCTCGGCGTGCCCTAACGCACCAGATTGCGCGGCGGGCTGCGACGAAATGTGTCACCTTGCAGGACGAAGCGTGCCGGCTTCGCGGCATCCGCCGAGGGAGGCGCTTGTCGGCGCCGGGACGTGAGCTACGGTGAGGCCGTGACCGACCGGATGATCCCTACGCCCCACGCCGTGCGCATCAGCGAGCACGCCGCCAACCAGTACCAGCACCGCGTCAAGCCGGCGCTGGACGTCGACACGGCCCGGGCAGAGCTCGAGCAGTTGCGGCTGGTGGGCGAGATCACCGCGATGGAACCGCGCTGGGTCAACGCCGCCCGCCCGGCGCCGTACTACCTGACAATCAGCGACGCGGTCGTGCTCCCGCTCGCCCCGCAGGGCGACGGGTGGATCGCGACGACGTGCGTGGTGGCCAACACCTACACACCGGCGCGACGCACGCAGCGCCGCGCGTACAAGGCCTCCAAGGCGTCGCGCAAGCGCGCCGAGCGACGCGCCCGCTCCTAGCCGCCATGTTCGCCGCCTACACCCCGGCCGGTGAGGACACGCTCCTCACCACGCTGCTGGGGTTCGGGCTGCTGCTGCTGTTCAGTGGCACGCTCCTGGCACTCCACGTGCGCCGCTGGCGAGAGCGCGGCATCGCGCCACGCCTGCGCCGTGCCGCCGGGCGCCTGCACGACGGCATCGCCTCACGACCACCGCCGGGCGCACAGGTCTCGCCGGCCGCCCCGCCGACCGGCCGAACGCCACATGCGGGCGCCGATGACGAGAGCGGCGGCGCCACCGGCCCCCAAAGCACCACGATGTCGGGCGCCTCGGCATGCGCCCCGGGCCCGCCGGCGCTTCCCGGCGTCCGCCATTCTCCGGAGACGCTGGAGCCGCTGGGAGGCCGCCTCGATCGCAGCCGACGGCTTGCCGTGTGCGACGCGCGGGTGGCCGAGGTCCTCGCCCGGCTCCCGCGCGATCGGTGGCTGGTCGAACGCTACGTGCTCATCAAGGGCAACCGCATCCCGTTCGTGGTGGTCGGCGAGACCGGGGTGTTCACGATCTGGCCACTGGACCGAGTCGCCGGCTACCAGGACCTGGCGCTCTTCGACGAGCTCGCTGGCGCGGTCCAACGTGAGCTGCCGGGGTACACGGGCACCGTCCAGGCGGGGGCATGCCAGGCGCTCGATCCGAGCAAACAGCCGCAATGGACGTACTCGCCGGAGAAACGCGCTGGCGGATGGATGATGGGCCTGGACTGGCTGATCGCGTGGCTCGAGCACTTCGGCACCGAGCACGGGCTGGCCGTCAAAGACGTCGAACGCCTCGACGAACTGGCCGGGCCGCGCTGGGAGCGCCGCCCGAGATCGGTTCGCGTCCCGGCCCGTCCGCCCATCGGCTGACGCGGCCCGAACTCCCCAGCCGTGGCCAGGTTCCCGCGAGCGAACGTCAGGCCGGAAACCTGCGCCGGGCTCGCCGGCGCCCGAGGAGGGTTGACAGAGCATCGCGCGCCTGCCTACGGTCCAGTCTCGGCCATCCGGGCAGGAGGAGAAGCCGTTCAACGCCACCCACGCCCATCCCGCCATTCCGGCGCCGAGCGTCGGGCGCAAGAGGACTCGGCGTCCGCGTGCCCGCGCTGCGATCAGACCGGCCGAACGTGCAGGGCCTGCGTTCAGCGCCGGCACCGCGCGTGGCGGCTGGTGGAGCGAGAGGGCCGGACGGTCGAGGAGGCGGCGGCGATCATGCGGATGGCTTCGGGGCGCGTGCACATGCTGGTCGGCCAGGAGCGCGACCGCCTCGACCTCGCCCGGTATCGCATCGACTCCATTCCCACCGCCCGCGTGCGAGCGTTCCTCGCCCGGGAGTTGGAGCGCGACCCGACCTTGACGCGCGCTGAAGTCGCGCACCGCATGAACATGAAGCAGGCCGACTTCGACCACCAGTTCAGCTACGCCGAAGCCAAGAAGGCCAACGGGGCCACGCAGCAGCGCGTAGGCGTCCCGTTGGCCAGCAGCCTGGCTCTCGCGCTCGGGCGCCCCCCGCACGAGCTCGAGGGCTGCTGAGCGGACGGGCGAGAGCCCCCACCGCCGGGTCCTCGGAAGGCTCGCCGCGGAGCGAGGCTTCGTCGCGCGCGTCCAGTACGTGGGCCTGAGAGGGGCCGTCGTGGGCCGCCGGCCCCGTTCGCCAGCCCCTTCTCAGGAGGTACGTCGTGGCCCTCATCCATCGAATCCCTCGCCTGCTGGAGGTCGGCCTGCTCGCCGTGATCGCCGCGGTCGTCGCGCTGCTGGCGCTGCGTGTCGGGCTGAGCGTCGACGTGGTCAAGAAGGCGGCGGGCATCCCGGACACCGCCGACGGCGTAGGGAAGTTCATCAACGGCGCCCACGCGCTCGTCGTGCCCGCGCTGGCCATGACCGCGGCCATCGCTCCACTGGCGCTGATCGCCGGTGGCCTGATCCTGCTGTTCGGCGGCCGGCGCGGCATGCCGATCATCGGCACGGCGCTCGGGGTGCTGTTGCTGCTGGGCAGTGTCACCGCGCTCGTCGACTGAGGCAGCCGATGCGACTGCGCCGCGCCCACCGCAGCGGTCCCGCGACGTCGCGGGTGGGACGCGCGCGCGTCCTTCGGCGACGTCGCGGGTCGCTGGCGGCGGCGGCCGGGGGGCTGTCCGTCGTCCTCGTGTTGACGGCGGCCGCGCCGCCAACGGCAAACGCGGGGATCAGCGTCCCTAACCCGCTGGATCTCATCCCCAACCCGCTCGACGGCATCGGCGGGCTCGCCGTCGGCGCGTTCGACGCGATCATCAAGCACCTCTTCGCGCCGATCGCCAAGTTCATCACCGTCGAGCTGATCGGATGGCTGGCCGCGGTGCCCGACTTCACCCAGGGCAACGTGGCCCAGCTCGAGACGACCGTGGCCGCGATGGGCGGCGGGCTGCTGGGCGCGGTCGCCACCATCTCGGTGGCCCGCTACTGGGCGGCTGGGTTCGCCGGCGGCGGAGACTCCGGCTTCTCCGCACTGGAGGGCCTGACCCGCACCGTGGGGGCGGCGCTGCTGCTTGCCATGTGGCCGTGGCTGTTCGCCACCGCGGTCAACCTGGCCAATCTGGCCAGCTCCGGACTGCTGGGGTCGGGCACCGTGACCGACGACACCGCCCGGCTGCTCGCCGTCGGGCTGGGGGCGGCCGGCGCCCTGAATCTGACGGGGATCGGCATGTTCTTGAATATCGCGATCGCGATCGTGGCCAGCCTGCTGTTCCTCGGGCTGCTGCTGCTCAAGATCGTGGTCAGCGTTTCGACCGTTCTCCTGTTCGTGGGCATGCCGATGGCGATCGTGCTGTGGCCCGTCGCGCCGTGGATCACGCACGTCGCCATGCGCGCGTTCGCGGTGTGCCTGATCGTCCCGTTCACCTGGGCGCTGTGCTTCGCCGCGGCGGCCGCCATGAGCGTGAACGTGCTGAGCTTCAAGGGCGGCAGCGGCGTCATGGACAAGCTGCTGCAGCCGCTGGTGGCGATCGTGCTGCTGTGGGTCATGCTCAAGCTGCCGATCACGCTCGCGCGCGTGGCGATGCTCGGCGGTCAGGCGGTCAGCGGCGGGTTCGTCTCGCGCGCTGCCAGCTACGCGGCCGGTCGCAGCATGACCAGCGCCGTCAGCCAGCACCTGCCCGTCTCGGCCGGCGGGCGGAAAAGCACGCCGACCGAGACGCAGAGCCGGCAGAGCGAGAGCCGGACGGGCAGCCAGCTCCGCGACGCCGCCAAGCTGGCCGGCGCGACAGCCGCCGCGGGCGCGACAGGCGGCGCGGCGG
>JBOGYU010000321.1:0-5495 GCA_050696935.1 Solirubrobacteraceae bacterium
TTGCCGCGCAGGCACGGCTCGTTCGGGAGTACGGTGCGGCAGCCGTAGATCGCGCCGCCGCCGGCGCCCTTGTTGGACTGGCGGGTGCCGTAGGAGCCGTTCTGGGCGATGATCTTGGTCTCGCGGGTCAGCTCCCCACCGGCGCGCGGGTTGCGCTTGCCGGCGATGATCGAGCGACCCTCGCCGGCGCCGATGGCGACGGTCGGGATGCCGATGGCCAGGATCATGGCGCACGCGATGGCGTAGCGGCCGGAGATGCGCGTACGGACGCGCGAAAGCTTCGACTTCAAGGGGGAAGCCTCCTCGAGCAGTCGGGGTTGAGTAGACGCGCGCCCAGGCGGCGGCGTCGTCTATCCCTGACACGGCGGCTCCGAGCGAGTTGCGCTGTGAACGGCTCGTTGCAGTTAGGCGGCTGACTGTCTTGTCGCCGTGCCGGGGCCGACGAAGGTCAACGGCTGGCATTTAGGGCGGAGGGTCCGGTCGGCGGCGGCGGTTCGAGGAGGAACGTGCAAAACGCGACGGTGGTGGGGCGGGTTTTGCACGTTTGTCCCCCAGACGGGGAGGAACGTGCAAATCCACCGAGGCCGATGTCGGGCTTTGCACGTTGTTCCCCGCGACCACAATCCGACCCTCCTCCCTAAATGCCCGCCGTTCGCCGGCGCCACGACGCGGCCGGCGGAGAACGCCCGCCCCGCGCTACCGCTCACCCGGCATCTTCGCCGGATTCACGGACACCGGCTGGGAGAGGTCCAGCGCGGTGCGGATGATGCGGTTCTGCTCGATCGTGTGGGCCGCCGGGTAGCCCTCGCCCGGCGAGGCGCGCTCCGGCCGGCCGACGTACCCGAACTCGAGCGTCGACGGCAGGATGTGCAGCAGCCGCGGCGACATGTGCGTGCGGGCGCCCATGTTGCGGGGCTCCTCCTGCACCCACGCGACCTCGCGCAGGTTCGGGTAGCGCGCCACCTCGTCGAGGATCTGCTGCTGCGGGAACGGATACAGCAGCTCCACGCGGGAGATCGCCACGCCCTCGTTGTTCTCGCGCGTCGCGTGGCCCTTGAGGTCGTAGTAGATCTTGCCGGTGCAGAGCACGAGGCGGGTGACCTTCTCCTCGTCGATCCGCGGCTCGCTCAGCACGGGGAAGAAGCGCGACTCCGACAGGTGCTCGATCCGCGAGGTCGCCTGCGGCAGCCGCAGGAGCGACTTGGGGGTAAGGATCACCAGCGGCCGCTGCTTGGCCACGCGCGCCTGGCGGCGCAGCAGATGGAAGTACTGGGCCGGCGTGGTGAGGTTCGCCACGCGGATGTTCCCCTCGGCGGCGAGCAACAGGAAGCGCTCCATGCGGCCGGAGGAGTGCTCCGGACCCGACCCCTCGTAGCCGTGCGGCAGCAGCAGCGTCAGGCGCGTCGTCTGCCCCCACTTGGAGAGCGCCGACACGATGAACTGGTCGATGATCACCTGCGCCGAGTTCACGAAGTCGCCGAACTGGGCCTCCCACAGCACCAGCGTCTCCGGCGCCTCCATCGAGTAGCCGTACTCGAAGCCCAGGCACGCGATCTCCGACAGCGGCGAGTTGTGCAGCTCCATCGGCGCCGTGGCGCCCGACAGCGTCTGGATCGGGGAGATCCGCTGGCCGGTCTTGGCGTCGTGCAGCACGGAGTGGCGCTGGGAGAACGTGCCGCGCTCGGAGTCCTGCCCCGTGAGGCGGATCGGCGTGCCCTCGGCCAGCAGCGAGGCGAAGGCGAGCGCCTCGGCGTGCGCCCAGTCGATCCCGCCGTCGGGCCCCAGCACCTCGCGCCGGCGCTCGAGCTGCTTGATCAGCTTCGGGTGGACGGTGAACCCGTCCGGCACGCTCAGCAGCTCCTCGTTGAGCGCCCGCAGCTGGTCGGCCGGCACGGCCGTCTTGACCTCCGGCGAGGCCGAGCGGTCGAGCTCGTAGCCGCCCGTCGGCTGCTCGGCGTTCGAGGCCGTCAGCTCCTCCTTGAGCTCGCGGTGGCGGCGGGAGAGCTGCTCCCAGATCTCGGCGGAGAGCGCGTCCGACTCCTCCTGGCTGATCACGCCCTGCTCCACGAGCCGGGCGGCGAACAGGTCGCGGGCCGGGGTCTTGCCCTTGATCGTCGCGGCCATCTCCGGCTGCGTGTAGGCGGGCTCGTCCGCCTCGTTGTGCCCGAACCGGCGGTAGCCGATCAGGTCGATCATCACGTCGTGGCCGAACTCCTGCCGGAAGGCGAACGCGAGCCGGACGGCGGAGATGCAGGCCTCCACGTCGTCGGCGTTGACGTGGATGATCGGGACGTCGAAGCCCTTCGCGAGGTCGGAGGCCCAGCGGGTGGAGCGCGCGTCGTCCGGGTCCGTGGTGAAGCCGACCTGGTTGTTCTGGATGATGTGCAGCGTGCCGCCGACGGTGTAGCCGTCGAGCGCCTGCAGGTTGAAGGTCTCCGCGACCACGCCCTGGCCCGGCAGCGCCGCGTCGCCGTGCAGGATGATCGGGATCGCCGTGTTCGTGTCCAGGTGCGCGTGCGGGCCCTTGCGCGAGGTCTGGATCGCGCGCGTGGCGCCCTCCACCACCGGCGAGACGTACTCGAGGTGGCTGGGATTGGACTCCAGGCGGACGATGATCGAGCCGTCGCCGTCCAGCCGGTAGGTGCCCTGGGCGCCGTGGTGGTACTTGACGTCGCCGGTGCCGCCCTGCGGGATCGTGGTGACCGCCTCGATCGAGGAGGCGCCCTCGAACTCGCGGAAGATCGTCTCGTAGGAGCGGCCGAGGTTGTGGGCCAGCACGTTCAGCCGGCCGCGATGGGCCATGCCGAGGACCACCTCGCGCGCGCCGGCGGCGGCGGACAGCTGGATCATCTCGTCGAGCATCGGGACGGTCATGTCCAGGCCCTCGATCGAGAACTGCTTCTGGCCCAGGTAGGCCTTGTGCATGAAGCGCTCGAGCGAGTCGACCTGCGTCAGCCGCCGCAGCAGCTTGATCTTCTCGTCGCTGCCGAGCGGGGCGCGGTAGGCGCCGGACTCGATCTTCTCCCGCAGCCACATGCGCTGGCGGTGCGAGGCGATGTGCTCGATCTCGTAGGCGATCGTGCCGCAGTAGGTGTCGCGCAGGTGGGGCAGCGCGTCGGCCAGCGTGGCGCCCGGGACGTAGGTGCGCAGGATCTTGGCCGGGATCCGGCGCATGATGTCCTCGGTCAGGCCCAGCGGCTCGGGGTCGAGCGCGGGATCGCCCTCGGGCTCGGCGCCCAGTGGGTCCAGGCGGGCCGCGAGGTGGCCGTGGGTGCGATGCGCCTTGATCAGCGAGGTCGCGGCCTGGACGGCCTGGAGCATCTGCTCGTCCGGCACGGCGGGCGCGATCTCGGCCCGCCTACCCGGTGGCGGGGCGGCGGGGGCCTCGACCGCCGCGAGCTTCGGACGCGGGGCCTCGATCGCCGGGCCGAGCTCGGCCCCGAGGTCGGCGAAGACCTGCTCGTAGAACCCGTGCTCGCCCTGGAGGTACTCCTCGACGAACTTCAGGAACTGGCCGGACTCGGCGCCCTGGATGATGCGATGGTCGTACGTCGACGTCATCGTCATCACCTTCTCGGCGCCGATGGCGGCGCCAACGGCGCCGAGGCCGGGCGGGTAGCCGATCACGCCGGTGGCGACGATCGTCCCCTGGCCCTTCATCAGCCGCGGGACGGACGCGATCGTCCCCATCCCGCCCGTGTTGGTGAGCGAGACGTTGGCTCCCTGGAGGTCGTCCGCGGTGAGCTTGTTGTCACGCGCGCGGGCGATCAGGTCGTCGAAGGCGGCGGCGAGGTCGGGGAACGAGAGCCGCCCGGCGTCGCGGATCACGGGCACCATCAGGGTCCGCCCACCGTCCTTGCGCTCCACGTCGACGGCGATGCCGAGGTTCACCTTCCCGGCGTCGATCACGTGCGGCTTGCCGTCGACCTCCTCGAACGTGCGCGCCATCACCGGCATCTGCTCGGCGGCGGCGCGGGCGATGGCGTATGCGATCAGGTGGGTGAAGGAGACGCGTTTGCCGGCCTCCTTGAGCTGGTTGCGGCGGCCGTCGAGGACCGTGACGGTGATCGTGCGGATCGACGTCGCGGTGGGGACGGTGCGCGACTCGTCCATGTAGCGGGCGAGCACCGCGCTCGCGCCCTTCAGCGGCTGGGGGGCGACGCCATTGGTGCTCGCGGCCAGCACGTCGGCCTTGGAGATGCGGCCGGCGGGGCCGCTGCCCTGGACCTGCTGGAGGTCGACGCCCTCGGCGGCGGCCACGCGGCGGGCGACCGGCGAGATCTTGATGCCATCCGGGACCGCCGGCACCTCACCCGCGGGCCGCGGGGCGGCGGTCGGCTCCGGCGCCTTGGGCTTCGCCGCGCCGGCCTCCATCCGGGCGATCACCTGCCCGACGGTGACGGTGGCGCCGACCTCGGCCAGGATCTCGCGCATCGTGCCTGAGGCGGGCGCGGGCACTTCGGCGTCGACCTTGTCGGTGGAGATCTCGACGATCGTCTCGTCGGCCTCGACGGCGTCGCCGGGCTGCTTGGCCCACTCCAGGATCGTGCCCTCGGCGACGGACTCCCCCATCGCGGGCATGACGATGTCGACGGCCTCGCCCGCCGGTTCCGCCGACGGCGCTTCGGCCGGCGCCGCCCCGTCGCCGCCCGGCGAGATCTCGGCGAGCACCGCGCCGACGGTGATCGTGTCCCCCTCCGCGGCGTGGATCTTGGCGACGGTGCCGGTGGCCGGGGCGGGGACCTCCGCGTCCACCTTGTCGGTGGATATCTCGACCAGCGTCTCGTCCTCGGAAACCTGGTCCCCTTCCTGCTTGTGCCACTCCAGGATGGTGCCCTCGGAGACCGAGTCGCCCATCTGGGGCATGGTCACTTCGACCGTGGTGTTGACCGCCATCTAGGCCTTAGACCATACCGCGTTCCGGGGCGGCCGACCGGCGCTCGCAGACCACGAAGCCGATGCTGCCCGCGAAGGGGCCGACACCCCCGACCACCGCGACCATCACCGCCAGCCAGAGCGGGATGACGCGCTTGCGGACGGCGGCGATGCAGAGCAGCGACATCGCGATCCAGCCGATGCCGTGGGTCCAGCCCAGGACGGTGCGCGGGAGGTCCGGCCCGTCGGAGAGCCACAGCGCGAGTAGGCACAGGTAGACGCCCGAGTGGGCGAACGAGAGGTACTTGAGCCGGGTGAAGGTGATCACTCGTCGAGCAGCGCCGCCATCCGGCGGAGCGCCGGGTCGGCGTCTGCGGGCCAGGCGGACGGCTCGGCCGGCCACCACGCGTGCGCGTCGTGCTCGGCGTCGCGCTCCACCTCGGCGCCGTCGGGCAGCCAGGCCTGGCCGACGAGCATCACCAGGCCGGAGGGCAGCGACACGAGCGCCTCGACGGCGAGCCGCTGCGGGGAGACCGACCACTCCTCCTCCAGCTCGCGCGTGAGCGCCTCG
This sequence comes from Solirubrobacteraceae bacterium, assembly GCA_050696935.1. Taxonomy (GTDB): domain Bacteria; phylum Actinomycetota; class Thermoleophilia; order Solirubrobacterales; family Solirubrobacteraceae; genus DASSUW01. The sequence continues at coordinate 5,447 of JBOGYU010000321.1, forward strand.
ACCGGGTCCTCTCCCACCTCCACGGCGCCGCCCGCGCCGAGCGCCCAGC
>JBOGYU010000322.1:0-5493 GCA_050696935.1 Solirubrobacteraceae bacterium
GAGAGCTCGCGGGGCGCCCGCTCGCGCGCTCGAAGCGTCCGCGGGCGTACGCGCGCCCGTTGAAGCGCCCGCCGGGCGTGCGCTTGTCGATCCGCCGCAGCCCGATCGCGCGGGCGCGCCGCAGACGCTGGGCGAGCCGGTTGGCCTCCTGGACCTCGTCGGGGAACGGCGGCCGGTCGACGCCGCGATCCGGCATCCGGCCGGTCGGTGCGCCGGTGCCGGCGCCCTTGGGCGCGTCCGGCGCCTGGCCTCGCCGGGCCGCCTGCTCGAGCGTGGCTGCCAGGTTGGCCTCTTCGTTGAGCTGCTGCAGCTGTCCGGCGCGGGCCCGCTCGCACGCGCGCTCGAGCGCGTCCCTCAGCGAGCCGACGTCGGGACGCTCGTGGGCATCGCCCTTCGCCGGTCCTGCGCCTTCGGCGCCGCACCCGTCGCCCTGATCTCCGCCGGGGCCGGGTTGGCCGGTGGCCGACTCCTGTTCATCGCCGCCGCGCGCGTTCGGGGGCGGGTCGGGCGGGCCGATGATGTCGCGGTAGCGCTTCGCCCACTGCGACAGCGGCTCGTTCTCGCCGTCGGGGACCCAGACGAGCTGGGCGTAGAGGTCGTCCAGCGCCCTGGTGTCGTCGGCGCCGAGGACGTCGCGCCAGATCGCCTGCAGCGGGGCGAGCGCGGCGGGCTTGATGGCGCCGTAGTGGGTGCGCGCGTGCAGGTAGGTCATCGCGCGTCCGGCCATGTCGCGCGTGATCGGCCGCCCGAGGGCACCGGTCGCGGCGAGCCGGGCGAGAAAGCGCGGGACGATGCAGTCGAGCACTGCCGCCTCGAGCGCGAGTCGCACGAACCGCTCGCGGCGGCTGCCCATGGGGAACTCGCGGCAGCCGTTGGCTTCCATGCGCGGCTCCTCGAGCAGCGCGCGGTCGGCGGCGAGCTGGCGCTCGCCTGCGTCGTTGGAGGCGGCGAGCTCGCGATCGCGCTCTGAGATCCACAGCTTGGTGTGCTTGGCGTGGAAGACCTCGTGGATCGCCACGCCGTAGGTGCGCAGGATCGCACGCTGCGCGAGCGCCCCGGCGACGATCGCGTCGTGCGGGCCGAGCAGCTCGTCGCTGTCGAGGTAGACGGTGCGGCTGCGCAGCTCGATGTGCCCGGGCTCGGCGAGACCAGGCCCGATCAGCGCCCACACCGGGAACAGGCGCTGGAGGATCAGCGTCCAGTCATCGGACAGCTCACGGTAGACCGGGTCGAGCTTGCCGCGCTGCGCGGCCGCTCGCGTGAGCTCGGTGGCGAAGCTCATCAGCGAGTCACCGCGCGCGGGTAACCGTGCAGGTTGGGGATTCCGCGGCCGACCTTCAGGCGCCCGAGACCGGCCTCGTCGAGCATGCGCGCGACGGCGGCGCCCTCGGCGGCCTGGACCTTGCCGGCCTCGATCTGCTCGTGCAGGTTGCTGATGAACAGGGACACGGCGCGCTCGCCGACCAGGTCGATCATGTGGCAGAGCGCCTCGATGTCGCGGAACTGCGGCGTCCACACGAGCCCTGTCTCCGGGTCGAAGCGCTTGGCGTCGAGCGCCATCGCCGCCTTCACGAGCTCTTCCCGGGCGCCGAGCTTGACCAGCGCCGGCCAGTTGCTGGTGACCTCGACGGTGGCGGGGAAGCGCGAGTGCCAGGCGTCGGGGATATCGCTCGCGCCGACGAGCCCGGGGTTGTAGGCGATGAGAACCGCGAACCCGGGCGTGGCCGCGACGGTGCGGCCCTCCGCGGGCAGGTAGAGCGACAGGCGGCCGTCGAGCGTGCCGTTGAGGGACAGCAGCGCGACGTCGCGGATCGTGTTGACCTCGTCGATCATCACCACCCAGCCGTGCTCCATCGCCTCCACGAAGGCGGCGGGGATCAACCGGACGTCGCCGGGGCGGTCCTTGTCGGGGACGTACTCGTAGCGGAACGTGAACTCGTCCGAGGACGGTCCGCCGGACATCTCGGCGTAGCCGTAGAACGGCTCGCCATGGCGGGTTTCGATCGCGCGGCCGCGCCGGGTCCACAGCCGGTGGGCGATCGCGCGGGCGATCTGGCTCTTGCCGGTGCCGGGCGGGCCGATCAGCCGCAGGAACCGCGACCGGCTCGGCTGCTGCATGTCCAGCAGCGCGCAAGCGATCGTGTCGATCGGCTCGCCGTGCAGCTTGGGCGGGTAGATCACCTTGCCGTCGGGCAGCTCGATCGGATCGGCGACCGAATCGACGTCGAGGTCGATCTCGCCGGGAGGCGTAGCGCCGTCGAGGTCGCCGTCGGCTCCGACGGCGTTGATCTGCTGCCGGGCGGCAGCGATCGCAGAGGCCATGCGTGTCTCCTTGTTCGTGTGTTCGGTTGTCAATGCGCGGCCGGCGGTGCTCGAGCCCCGGCGTCCTCGGGAGCTGTGCTCTGTGGCCGCCCCGGAGGGCCGCGGGCGCGCGCGGGCGCGGATCTCGTCGTGTCGGCGTCGCCGACGCGGCGCGCCGGTGGTCAGGCGCCGAAGACGGCGGCGGCGACGCGCAGGCGGGCGGCGGTGGCGGCGTAGCCGGCCTGGTCCTTGCTGGCGGCGACCTGGCCGGCGATCGCGCCGAGCTGGGTGGCGATCGTCGACTCGCTCGCCTTGACGCCCTCGAACGAGTCGAGGATCAGGTGGTGCTCGGCGCCGCGCGGGGTGAGGACGCTGACGACGTGCTCGAGGCCGCCGCCGCGGATGTAGGGGATGAAGGTCTGCACGTAGCCGGTCCGCGAGCCGGGGCGGGCGGCGCGCCCGACGCGCTGTTCGAGGCCGGTTTGCACCCACGGCAGGTCGAGGTGGACGATCACCGAGCTGTTCTGCAGGTTGTGCCCCTCGCGGGCGACCGGGCCGAGGCAGAACACCGGGAACTCGCCGGCCTGGAAGGCGCGCTTGAGCCGCCTGAAGGTGATCTCGTCGACCGAGCCGTCGGCGACGTGCGTCTCGATGCCGTGGTGCTCGCGCAGCGTGCGGGCGAGCTGGCGCAGGCAGTTGATGCGCTCGGCGAACACGAGGATCTGTTCCTCGCCGGCGACGCCGGCGATCGTCTGCGCGGTGATGCCGCGCAGCAGCGGCAGGCCGTCGCCGCCGCCCCGCATGGCTTCGGCGACCAGGCCCTGCTCGACGAGCGCTTGCGCGAGCGCGGCGCGGCTGTGCGTCAGCGTCTCCGGGTCGACGGAGGCGTCGACGAACACGTTGACGTTGCTCAGCACGATTGCCTGCGCGCGCGAGAGCTCGACGAGCGCGGCGCGGTAGAGCTCGGTGCCGTGCTCGATCGCCTTGAGCTGGCGCAGCGCGCCGAGCAGCCGCCGGTAGGCGGCGCGGCCGCCGTGCCGGATCGCGTCGAGCAGCTCGGCCAGCGCCGCGTCCGGATCGATCGCCAGCGGCTCGGCGGGGCGCACGTCGGGCATCCAGGCCGCCATGTCCTGGCGCGTGACGCGGACGAGGTGCGGCCCGTAGTTGACGCGCAGCCGGTGCGCGTTGATCTCGTCGAGCAGGTTGCCGGCCTCGCGCGTGTTGAGCCGCTCGCGGATCATCGCCTCGTCGCCGACGGCCAGGCCGACGAGCACGTCGAGGTGCTCGGCGCTCTTGCCGCGCGGCGTGGCGGTCAGCAGCCAGCAGTCGGCCGCGGCGCCGAAGCGCACCTGCGCGACGGCCCGGTGGGCGTCGGTGGCCGCGTTGACGTAGCGCAGCGCCTCGTCGGCCACCAGCACGTGCCAGGGGATCGTCTGCAGGTCGGCGGGGTAGCGGTCGAGCAGGCTGTTCGCGGCGAGCACGACGCCCGGCCGCTCGCCGAGCGCCCGGTCGAACGCGCGGATCTGCCCGGCGATCGAGCCGTGCTCGGAGAGCGCGAGTACCTCGACGTTGGGCGCGAGCGGCGGCAGCCCGCGCCCGGGCGCGCCGGCGGTCAGCTCGTCGCGCCACTGCCCGAGCAGCCGACCCTCGGCCACCACGAGCGCCCGGAAGCGCGACGTGACCGCGGCGCGGTTCGCCAGCGCGCGGCCGGTCGTGACCAGCTTGCCGGTGCCGACCTGGCTCGCGTCGACGCCCGAGCCGACGACCTTCAGCGCGGCGATCTCCTTCTGGCGGCCGAGCAGGACTGGATCGTCGGCCAGTGGGCGGGCGCGGGTCATGCGCACGACCTGGCGGGCGCCGGCGTCGAGCGTGACGCGCGCGCCCGAGCGCTGGAGCGCCCGTAGCTCGGCGCTCGCCTGCTCGGCGACGACGCGGCGCGTGGTGGCGCTCACGCCGTCGGCGCTGGTGACGGTCAGCATGCCCGGCCGGCCCTTCATGCGCCCGACGCGCACCGTGTCCTTGAGGTGGCCAGCGGCCTCGGTGGACAGCAGGAGCGGCAGCCCGCGCTCGACCGCAGTCTGCACCGCCTCCCCGAGGTCCATCACCGCGCTCGCCTGCATCTGACGCTCGGCCAGCGGGGCGGCGCCGAGCCGGCGCTGGGTGAACTCGCGCGCCGGGAACGTGACGACACGCAGCGCGAGCTCGCTACGGCGCCGGCCATCGCGGCCGGTGTAGCTCTCGCGGCGCACGTGCAGCCGGCCCCAGCGGTCGCGCTTGTCGCGCGGCGCGCTCGCCGGCACCGGCTTACCGAGGGCGCGCGCGAGCTCCTGCGAGAGCTGCCCGGCCGAGTCCAGGCACTCCTTCGGCCCTGCGTGAAAGGTGTTGCGGTTGACGCGCTCCAGCAGCTCGTCGGCGGCGTCGGCGGGCAACGACGCCACGGTGAGGTCGCGGCCGAGCGTGCCTCCGAGCGCGGCGACGAGGCGGATCGCGTCGAGCGAGAGCACCGGCGCCAGCTGCCACCCGTTCCCGGATACGGCGGGCACGAGGAAGACGCCGACGGGCCGGTCGACGGTCTCGACGGCCGGCAGCTGGCGGCCGGCCAGCCGCAACCATGTGCTTGAGGCGATTCGCCAGCAGCGCAGGTCGTCGGCGTCGAAGGCGGCGGGCTGCTCGAGCGCCCAGCGCGACAGGTCGTCGGTCTGATCGTCGGAGAGGCCAAGGCGGCGGGCGAGGGCGGCGCGCTGGTCGGCGCGCCGGGTCCACACGGCGGGATCGTCGAGGTCGACGGCCAGGCACGCGTGCGCGCGCCGCAGAGCCGGATCGAGCGCGCGAGCGGGCGTCGTGATCCGAGTCCAGTCCAGGCCGGCTTCGCGGTCGGTCGCGGCCTGCGCGTCGATCAGGCGGGCGATCGCCTGCAGCGTCAGCCGGGTCGGCGCGACGCCGGTGATGCCGTGGCGGCGCAGGATCGCGTGGGCGTGCTGGTCGCGGCCGGCCCACGCGTCCGGGTCGTTGGGGTCGACCGGCTCGTTGCGCGCGAGGCGCACGAGCGCGGCCCAGCGCAGGTGGTCGAGCGCCTGCCTCCAGCGCGGGAAGCAGCGCAGCAGCTGGCGGCCGGCGTCGGTCTCGCGCGCCTGCCGCGCGAGCGGCTCGCGGTCGGCGGCCGCCCGCGCGAGCCCCGGCGCGGCGGATGGC
>JBOGYU010000323.1:0-5492 GCA_050696935.1 Solirubrobacteraceae bacterium
GTCTTCCGGGGGAAGGGTCTGCTGGGCGGGCGCCGCCCGCCCAGCGCTCGGGGGCTGGCGACGGCTTCGCGGCGAGCGTTCCGCGCGGAACGGCGACGGCGTGCCGGTGCATGCGGCCACTGCTCAGGCGATCGGCTTGACGCCGACGTGGACGTGGTCGTAGTGGTTGCCGCCGGTGTAGCTCTTCCAGATGATCTGGATGCGCAGGCCGCCGCGGACGATCGTGTGCGCGCCCCCGGCGCGCGCCATGGCGCGCGCCGCGTCGGCGTCCTCGCCGGCGGCTAGGAACGCCGCCTCGGCGATCTTGTCGCCGTAGCCGCCGCCGGTAGCGGGGAAGCCGTTGCGGACCGAGCCGAAGTCGGCCCCGTAGCCCGTCCAGTGATCGGACGGCTTGCCGCTGGTCGTGGTCGGGCTGTGGTTGGTGCCGGTGGTGACGATCGGCGGGCGCGGGAGGAACTCCGCCATGCGGCGGATGAACCCGACGAGTTCGGGCGCGAGCTCGGCGCCGGGGCGGTTGGCGCCCGGGTCGACGATGAACTCGCCGTTGCCGGCGGCGATCGCAACACCGCCGCAGCCGGCGTCGACCGGATCCGAGCCGACCGGCAGGCCGGCGGGGTCGGTGGCGGTGCCGCCGACGTAGCCGTAGAGCTTGGCGCGGGCCATGATCTCGGCGGCGTAGTTGGCCGAGCCGTCGCCGCAGGCGCCGTAGTAGTTGCAGGCGGCCTGGTGGTAGCCGGCTTCCGAGCCGTCGGCGGGCGGCGCGCCCTTGTCGCGCCGCAGGCCGCGAGCGCCGGCGCAGATGTTGTCCCAGAAGTCGGTGATGAGCATGCGCCCGTCGTCGTTGCCGTCGCACTTGTTGCGGCCCCAGTAGTCGCCGCACGCGCCGCCGACGCCGAGCTGCATGAGGCCCTGGCAGCCCGACCCGTTGACCTGGTTGGTGGTCGGGTGGCGTCCGTGATCGGTCTCTTGGGCGCCGATCGACGCCAGGAACGCGACGTCGATGTTCCAGCGCTTGGCCATCGCGACGTAGATCTCGGCGACGTCGGGCGGGATGGTCTTCTCGGCCTCGGGCGACAGCGTGCCTGGATTCGAGGTGGCCTCGGGCGGGCAATCATCGCCACCAATGAGGACGATGGAGAGCCCAAGGACGAGGGCCAGCGGGAAAACGGCTAGGAGGACGAGTCGGCGGGCCATGCGGCGAGCGGCTGGGCTACGTGTCGTCGCCGGCGGACAGCACGGCCCAGCGGTCGTCGCGGCGGACCAAGTCGATCGGCAGCGGGTAGGTCAGCTGCTCGTCGACGTTGCGGACCTGGACGGTCACGCGCGCGCTGCGCGCGTCGATGCGCTCGAGCTGGGCGCCGACGATCCTCGTCTCGCGGCCCTGGGAGGCCGGCGGGACGCGCAGGCGCTTGAGCGCGTTGCGCAGCTCGGGCGTGGCGTCGGGGACTTGGTCGGGCTCGAGCCGGCCCGCCTGGAAGGCGAGGTAGCCGCGGACGAACCTCGTCGACGTGGCGATCGCCTCCGCGCTCGGGTTCGACGCCCCGCCGATCTGGCGACCCTCGCTGCTCTCGGTCGGTGTTGGCGTGCGGTCGGGAGGGCCTCCGCCGCCGCCGCAGCCGATCAGGACCGCGGCTGCGGCGAGCAGTGCCAAGCCGGCGGTGCGGCGCTCACGGCGCATCGGGCGTCTCCTGGACGTGCGGGACGGCGCTGGCGCGCAGGAACTCTTGGATGGCCGACTCCGCGATGCGATACCCGTGGCGTCGCCCTGCGGGCAGATAGGCACGGAGGCGACCGGAGCGGATCGCGCCGCGAATCGTTGATACCGGCAACTGGAGCCGCTCGGCGACCTGCGCCGTGGTGTAGAGCGGTTCGTCCGCGGCAACCGTCATGCTGGTCACAGCGAAACCCGCTTACGAATGTGCACGGGTTTTCCTCCATTGGTTGATGTCCGCTGTCTGTGATTCAATCAGGTGCTAACGCCAGATTGATGCGGCCCATGACGCTCGCCCCCCCCGATCAAACTCCAGACGGCGGCGTGGATGTTGTGCGGCCGTCAGCGAGTCGGGAGGCAGCAGGATGGACAGCTCTACGCAGCACGCGAACGGGGCAGCGCCGGAGGGCGCGACGGGCCCGGAGTTCACGCCGCTGCGGCGCACTGCGGTGCCCGCAGCCGTGGCCGAGGGTGAAGCCGGCGACAGCGTTCCGCGCGGAACGCCCGCCGTCGCGCTCGAGCCGGCGCGAGCGCCGGCGGAGAGCGACAGCGACGATGAGTTCGTCGCGCCCCGGCGGCCGGCGCAGCGCCGCGCGGCGGCGCCCACGGCGACGGACTTCACGTCCGAGCGGCTGCTGCGCCCGCGGGCCGAGGTCCCGCGCTCAGGGCTGCGACGGTTGATCTACCGCCTGACGGGCGGACGGGTCAATCTCGGCCCGAGCCAGGCCGAGCTCGCCGAGCGCGACATGGTTGCGCGAGCGAAGGCGCGTGTGGTCGGTTGCCGGCGCATCGCGGTCATGTCGCGCAAGGGCGGAGTGGGCAAGACCACGACGACGCTGCAGCTCGGGCACACGTTCGCGTCGCACCGCGGCGATCGCGTCATCGCCCTGGACGGCAACCCGGACGCGGGCTCGCTCGCCTACCGCGTGCGGCGCGAGACGACGGCGACGATCACCGACCTGCTGCGCGACCGCGACTCGATCGCCCGCTACGCCGACATTCGCGCCTACACCTCGCAGGCCGCCACGCGGCTGGAGGTGGTCGCGGCCGACGACGACCCGAGCATCACCGAGGCCCTGCGCGAGCAGGACTTCTACAGCGTCGTCGACCTCCTGGAGCACCACTACAACCTCGTGCTGATGGACACCGGCACCGGGGTGCTGGAGTCCGCCGCGAAGGGGATCGTCGAGCTCGCCGATCAGCTCGTCGTCGTCTCGGGCCCGAGCCTGGACACCGCGCGCACGGCGATGAGCACGCTGGACTGGCTGGGCAAGCACGGCCACGCCGATCTCGTCGCCAACGCCGTGGCCGTGATCAACCAGGTGCGGCCCAAGAGCCAGCTGGACCTCGACCGCGTCGAGGAACTGTTCGCGGAGCGGGTCGCCGCCGTGGTGCGGATCCCGTGGGACCCGGTCCTCGAGGCCGGCGCGGAGGCCTCGATCGAGGAGCTCGCGCCGGCCACCCGCCAGGCCTACCTCGAACTCGCCGCCGCGGTGGCGGACGGCTTCAACGTCGACGTCCCGGAGCAGGGCAACCGGCCGCGTCGCTCGATCGCGCAGTAGCGCACGGGAGGACCCATGAACAAGCTGCAGCAGCTGCATGACCGCGCCGCGCTGGCGATCAGCCCCGTGGCGCTGGTGCTCGCGCAGGTCAACATCAAGCCCGACAAGTCCAAGGCGCCGGGCGCGAGCGGCCTGGAGGACGTCGTCAACGGCTTCGCCTGGTACGCACTGATCGCCGCCGCGGCAGGCTTCCTGATCGGCGGCGCTTGCTGGGCCGTCGGTGGCCGGATCGGCAACGACTACACCGCCACCGGCGGCAAGGTCGGCATGGCGGTCGCGACCGGCGTCGCGTTCCTCGTCGGCGCGGCCGCGGCGATCCTGAACTTCGCCTACAACACCGGCAACTCGTGACCGAGCGTCGCTGGCCGCTTGTCGTCGCCGCAGTCGTGGCGGCGGTCGTGATCGCCGGGGCGGCGTGGGCGGCAGGTCGCGCCAGCGCCCCCGACACGCCGGCGGCCGGTGACGAAGCACCGACGGGCGGCAGCGCAGCGGTGCGCACGATCGACGGCGTGCCCGTGGGGGTCCAGCAGTCGCGGGCGGGCGCGCTCGCGGCGGCGGACAACTACGTCGCCGCGGTCAGCGAGAACGTGGTGAAGGACCCGCGTCTCTACGAGACGCTGGTCCGGCGCGTGTTCGCCCCGAACGAGCAGGACTACGCGCTTCGCGAGGGGGAACGCGCGCGGACGCTCGCGCCCGCGGCGGTGAGCGACTACGCGGAAGGTGGGGGCGCGGTCGCGCTCATCGGCGCACGTCGACTCGACACGTACGACGGGTCGCGGGCTCAGGTGACGACGTGGCTGGGCGGTGTCGTGTGGGGACCCTCGCGTCGTCCGACGCAGCGCTGGCAGCTCGTGGAGACGGATCTCCGATGGGACGGTCAGCGCTGGCTCGTTGAGCGCATGCGTCCAGCGGAGCGGTCGGCGCCAGCGCCCGCAGTGACGAAGGCTGATGACACCTCCGCCTACGACAGGGCGACGTTCGAGCGCGAGCTGCGTGGCATGACGGCACCAACGTACGGGGTGCGGTAGCCCGCGATGCGCGGACTCCGGCTGCTGAGTCTCATCTTCGCCCTTGCGGTGATCGCGTGCGCGGTGCCGGCGGCTGCGAACGCTCAGGGCGTGGGCCCTGACGCCGACAGCGGTGGCGCCACGGTCGACAACGAGGCGAAGGCCAAGGAGGAGGAGAAGAAGAAGGACGACTTCGGCGACAAGTGCCGTCCGGGCATTCCGATCGTCGATGACGTCGCCGAGGGCGCGTGCGACGTGGGCAAGGGTGCCGCCGACACGGTCACGGGAGCGCCCGGCGATATCGCGAAGGGCGTCGCCGGAGGCGCGCTGGATCAGGCCACGAAGTGGATGACCGACGCCGCGACGTGGACGACCAAGCAGATCGCGACCGGAATCCAGAAGACGTCGACGCCGGAGCTCAAGGCGAGCTGGTACGAGCAGCGCTTCGGCTCGATGATCGCCCTGGGGCTCGGCCTGGCGGCGCTGGTGGCGATGATGGCGCTCGCGTCGGCGGCGATCCGGCGTGACCCCGAGGCACTGGGCGCGACGATCTACGGCATGTTCCGGGCCGGGCTCGGAACCGGCCTGGTGCTCGTGCTGACGGTGCTCGCTCTCGGGGTCGCAGACGAGATCTCGAACACGATGGCCGGCGAAACGATGGGCAAGAACGCCGGCGAGTTCTGGAACGACGTCGGCGACGCCTGGGGCAAAGACAACTTCGCCGGCTTCGGCTCGTCGGCGATCGCGTTCTTCTTCGCGTTCGTGCAGGTCATCGCGGGCCTGCTCGTGTGGATCGAGATGCTGCTGCGCTCGGCGGCGATCTACATCGCGGTGCTGTTCCTTCCGGCGGCCCTCGCCGCGTCGATCTGGCCGCCACTGCGCGAGTGGGAATCGCGGCTGGTCAAGGTGCTGTTCGTCCTGATCGCGATGAAGCCGGTGATCATCACCGTGCTGTCGCTCGCCGGCCACGCCGCCGCCGCAGCGATCACGGGCGAAGCACGCGGAGACATCGGCGTGATGCTTGCGGCGATCGTGATCTTCGCGCTCGCGGCGTGCGCGCCTTGGGCCCTGATGACGCTCGTATCGATGAGCGGAGAGGGCGCGTGGTCGGCGCGCGCCGCGCACCACGGCGCCCGCGAGGGCCTGGCGACCAGCGCATCGAAGGTTGGCGGCTCGCTCGGTAACGCGCGCAGCGCCGGCAGCCGCATGCAC